>NZ_NIQC01000021.1 GCF_002216005.1 Natranaerobius trueperi | reverse complement strand
ATCGCCACTCATGACCAGGATATCATGTTTTGTATCAGCCCAATCAATCCCAACAAAGTACATTCTAAGACCTCCTTAAGGTGATGGTATTTAGTAGCAGAGGTAAGCCTTGTCTAGCATCAGTGCTCGAGGCACAACTTCTCTATAGTCCGTAACTGCTACTTATGGTATCCGGGGAAGACATTTCTTTCAAAAGCAGTCGTACTGACTAGGAGTGATTGGTCTTTCCCCGGATGGCCACCTTTACTTTATTATTACGTGATCCAAGAGGGGCTTTCCTGCCCTTCTATAAATAACTATAACAGACAAGGAGTGAAAAGTAATGGATGTTAAAAAAATACTAGGACCTAGTGCAGCAATTGCATTTGTCTGGTTTACAACTCACTTTGGTGGGGGGTTTGCTGCAGGGCGTCAATTAATTGATTACTACGTAAATTTCGGGCGATATGCTGCGTTTCTACCTTTTTTCTCGATGCTTATCGTAGGTATTGCTTTTTACTACGGTTGGTTATATGCAATTGCACATAAAACATTTGACTATGCCTCTTTCGGAGAAAAATTTTATGGAAATAGGGCAATTGCAATAGTTTTCGAAATTGCATATATAATCTTATTGGTTGTGGCCACTGCTGTAGCTTTTGCAACTGGAGGAGAAGTTATTAAAGATGCAATAGGGACTCCATATATTATTAATACCATAGTAATAGCAGTAGTTATTTTCTTTTTAACAATCTATGGAGCGCGTGTTGTGCGAAATGCAGCTACTTCTATTGCAATTATTGTAATTGTTGGGTTAGTACTAATTTTTGGTAGTAATATTATTATAAACTTTGAAGGAGTTTCAGGGGTTATAAGTGCTGGTGAAACTAACACAGGATTTGGACCTGCACTTTGGCAAATGTTATTATACGTTGGTTTTCAATCGTTTTTGTTCTGTGCTTGTGTTGCTGTAGCCGAACCTTTAAAAACAAAGGCTGATGCAAAAAAGGCTGCTACTATAGGAACTCTTGTGAACGGATTGTTAGTGCTGTTAGCATCGATAGGTATACTAGGGTATTATCCTGATATTTTAGCTGAAGAAGTCCCGACATTATATGTTGCTGAGAGGGGGTTTGGCGGACTTTTTGCGACATATGCTACTTCTTTACTCATATTGTTGGGAGTAATTTCTACTGGAGTTAACCTGGTATTTGGTGGGGTAAAAAGAATTGTGTCGAACTTTTCTAAAGGAAATGAAGCTAATGATCGAAGAACAAATATCATTGCTTCTGTATTATATGTACTCCTTACCTGGGCAATAGCGTTATTAGGATTGATATGGCTTATTCAAATAGGATATGGTTATTTAGGATATGTCGGCCTGTTCTTAATTGTTATTCCTTTTATCGTTAAAGGAGTCTTAAAGAGTAAAGAATGGCCTATAGGAGATGGTTATTCAAATGATGATAATAGTGCAGGCACTGAAGAAGAATCCACCTAAATATTTTAAATTCTAAAAACATTAAAGGGCGAACACCCGCACATGTGATATGCTCCCCTTATGGTAGACAGGTAAAAAAATAAAAATCTGTCACCAAAGGGGAGTATTTTTATGTCTAAAAGAAAGAAGTATACCGCGGAGGAAAAATATCAAATTATACGGGAGTACCAGGAGGGCCTAGGCACCCTTAGTGATATTGCATGTAAATATAACATCTATAGAAAGACAATTACACAGTGGATATATAAGTTCGATAGGTATGGAACAGAAGGTTTAGTTGACTCCTCTACTTAGAGAAATTACTCGCAGGAATTAAAGGAAAATGCTATACGAGATTACCTATCAGGGGAACTACAGCTAACAGAAGTAGTTATGAAATATGAAATATCTAAATCACAGTGTTTTTCTTAAATGGTTAAAGAAGTATAATAGTCATAGTGAAGTTAAAGCAACACGGAAAGGAATGAGCCAATCTATGACTAAGGGAAGAACAACTACTTGGAAAGAAAAAATAGAAATCGTATTATCTTGTATTTCAAATGGACTGGACTATCAAGGTACTGCAGATACATATAAGGTTTCTTATCAGCAAGTATATCAGTGGGTTAAGAAGTATGAGTCTGGCGGTGAGGATGCCTTAAAAGACCGGTGAGGAAGAAAAAAAGATCAAGAGGAATTAACACCAGAGGAAAAGGTTCAGCTTGAGATGAAGAGAATTAAGGCAGAAAATGAGAGGTTAAGAGCGGAGAATACCTTCTTAAAAAAGTTGGAAGAACTCGAAAGGAGGTGCTATTAAGTAGTATTAGACAGGAAAACAAGTATATTGCAGTCAAACAATTACATGATGAACAACAGCTTTCGATCGTCCTACTATGTGCTATTGCTGGTATTTCTCGCTCTGCGTATTACAAGTGGACGAATAGAAAGGAAACTAAAATCGAAGCTGAAAATAAGATATTAATCAAAGAAATGGTCAAGCTTTACGAAAAGGTAGACGAAACCTACGGCTATAGAAGGTTAAAGAGAAACTTAAATAAAAAGCTTTGGAAAAAGTTTAACCATAAACGTTATATATCGCCTTATGAAAATTGTAGGTTTAAAATCAGTAATCCGCAGGAAAAAGAAGCGTTACGTAAAGTCTACTCCAGCACATCGCAGAGAATATACTAAATCGTGATTTTAAAGCTCAAAGCCCTAATCAAAAGTGGCTAACTGATGTGACTGAATTTAGGTATGCCAATAATCAAAAGGCTTATCTAAGAGCTATTTTAGACTTGTATGACAGGTCTATTGTTGCATATGTTTTTGGGCACTCCAACAACAATCAACTAGTATTTAAAACTCTTGATAAGGCTTTGACATTTTCCCCTGGGGCAAAGCCTTTATTCCATAGTGACCGAGGATTTCAATATACGTCTAAGCAATTTAAAAAGAAGCTAGATGTTGCTAAAATAACCCAGAGTATGTCTAGGGTGGGAAAGTGTATTGATAATGGTCCGATGGAAGGCTTCTTTGGAATAAAAAAGTGTGAAAAGTATTATTTAAAAAGCTATACAACCTTTGAAGAGCTAAATGATGCTATTAACGAGTACATATATTTCTATAAATATGAGAGACTACAAGAAAAACTAAACGACCAGAGCCCAATGGAATATTGGGGTCTAGTCGCTTAATTGTGTTTTTATTATTTCCACTGTCTACTTGACATGGGGCAGTTCAATGTGCAGTAGTGAATTATTAAAGGCTTCTATAGATTTATTGTGAAAGAGAGTGGGGGCAATGAAAAGCTTGTTACGTCCTACTGCTGATCTGGCCTTTGTTTAATTCACTACTCATTTAGTGGAGGGTTTACTTCAGGACGTCAGTTGATAGATTTTATGTAAATTTTTGCTGGTATGTTGCTTTTTTCCAATTATATCTATGCTTCTTTGTGGTCTCGCTTTCTATTATGGCTGGGGATTTGCTGTTGCTCATGAAACATTTAATTATATCTCTTTCGGAGAAAAATCTATGGTAATATTAATAGCTGCAGAATATTATTCTTTTATTTGTTGCAAGTGGTGTGGCTTTTGTAACTGCGAGTGGTTGTAATAGATAGTTAAATAATAGAGTGCATTAATATGCAATGTTATTTTCACTTATTAAAGAAACATCTACATAACCCCCTAAAAGATTTGTAGAGATGGTATCTGTTGAAGAATCTTTCCCTAATTTGTGCCAATCTGAAGCAGTCGGGCTGGAAAAAGAGCGTGAATGGTTACATTTCGCTATACCTTGGGCACTACATTTACAAGTAGATTTACTTCTAGGAAGTCTAATTTAGTTGACACGTCAAAAAACTGAGATTGAAAAAACAAATAATTGATCATCAGCAAAAGTTCTTTTGTAACTTTAGCTTATGGTGTGATTACAAGTTTTCTACAATGTCAGGATTTTTAGGAGTTTTTCATCTTTTTTCAACTTTTTCTTCTTTTAAATTTGCTAAAAGACCACCGGTCAACCCTCCAATTATTTTACCTACACCTCTTGCTAAATATATATCCAATACTACTAATTCCTACTTTAGCAAGTATTATATATCTAATTAGCACAGTCTTAGGGTGACAATATCACAGAACAATTACAAATTTAATTGAGAAGTATTGACATTAGAAATTGGTAATTGTATAATCGAATTAAATCGATGAATTTGGATATGTCGATGCGTGATAAAAATCACAATAGGTGGTGGATATATGAATAATATTGCAGAGACCTTTAAAGCTTTGGGTGATCAAAATAGACTAGAAATATTATCACTTTTAAGTGATAGTGAATTATGTGTTTGTGAAGTCATGGCAAAAATGGATATGTCCCAATCTACAGCTTCACATCATCTAAAAGTACTAAAGAATTTAAATTTAATTAAGAGCAGAAAAGCTGGAAAATGGATTTTCTATTGTGTTGATAAAGAGAGTGTTGAAGGTCTTCAGCTTAAAGTGGATGAAATCTTTGCTTCATTGGCAATAGAACCTGATAAACGTGATCCGAAAAGATAAGTATTGTACTTTTGATTTTAAAGAGGGTTCTCTAAAGAATCTTCTTTATATATAAAAAAAAGGAGGGCTTTATTATGAAAATTCAAGTAATGGGACCAGGTTGTCCTAACTGTGAAAAGCTTTATAATCTAGTGAAAGAGGTTCTAGCAGAAAAAGGAGTAGAAGCAGATCTAGAAAAGGTGACAGACATGAACAAGATTACAGATGCAGGTGTATTAATGACACCTGGTTTAGTAATCGATGGAGAAGTTAAGGTATCAGGTAAGGTGCCTTCTAAAGAGGAAGTCGGTAAACTTATAAGTTAAACTTAAAAGCGGGTGGGGGACTGTAAGAAACAGTCTCCACCTTTGAATGTGGAGGTGTATTTATGAAAGAGAATATAAAAAAACTTTTGATTTTAGTAACTGTTTTTATTGGAGCGTATTTTATACCTTTTGATAATCAGCATGTTATTGATTCTATTATGGAAGGTTTCTACATGCTCCAGTATTATGTTCAAGAACATGTGCTGACCTGCTTGATTCCAGCTTTTTTTGTAGCAGGTGCTATAGCAAACTTTGTTTCTCAAGGTGCAGTTTTAAAATATTTTGGTGCTCAAGCTAAAAAAATAGTATCATATTCAGTTGCTTCAGTTTCTGGAATTTTATTAGCAGTTTGTTCTTGTACTATTTTACCACTGTTTGCAGGAATTTATAAACGAGGAGCTGGTATTGGTCCGGCAATAGCCTTTCTATATTCAGGGCCAGCTATAAACTTATTAGCTATAGTTTTAACGGCAAGAGTATTAGGGCCTGAACTTGGAATTGCAAGAGCTATAGGTGCTATTATTTTTGCTATAATTATTGGATTACTAATGGCTATTATCTTTAAAAAGGAAGAAGAAAATCGTACTCCTCAGTCGTTTGATATGGGGGAAGAACAAGAAAGTAGAACACTAATACAAAACATACTTTACTTTGTAACTATGATTGCAATTTTGTTAGTTTTAACTTTAAGTGAACCTACCAATCCAGAAAGTTTTTGGGGATTATTATATGGTTTGAGATGGTATGTAGTTATAGTATTATTAGCCTTCTTAGGTGTTATGTTATACTCCTGGTTTAATAAATCCGAACGAATTTCTTGGGTAGAATCTACCTGGAGTTTTGCTCAACAAATTTTCCCTTTACTTTTTGCTGGTGTGTTTATAGCAGGTATATTAATGGGAAGACCGGAATCAGATGCTGGTTTAATACCTGCACACTATATCGAATCTCTTGTAGGTGGTAACTCAGTTCAAGCTAATTTTATAGCCTCTATAATTGGCTCAGTTATGTACTTTGCAACTCTAACTGAAGTACCTATACTTGAAGGGCTCATGGGTTCAGGAATGGGAAGTGGCCCAGCGCTTAGTTTATTACTTGCAGGCCCAGCCTTAAGTCTTCCTAATATGCTGGTTATAAAAAGTGTACTAGGAACTAAAAAAACTGCTGTTTTTGTAGTATTAGTCGTTATAATGGCAACTACTGCAGGATTAATTTACGGTAATTTAATTGTAAGTTAGGTTTAACGATTTTTTAGGAGTTTGTGTAAACTTTCTGATAATGACCTATAAGAATGACTTAATTACAGGATAGAATACTGAAAAAATCGAGGGAGTTTCCTTAGAAAGGGATCATCTCCCTTGATTTATCATTTTGTTATATGTTAACTAGTGCGCAAAGAAATCTATATCAATTATTAAGAAAATTTTCCTCCTTATATTCGTCCTCCAAAATAAATGCTTAATTAAGCCTAATTTCTGTTCTAATAGTCTATTTTTTTGTGATGTTCATTGCTCTCTTTCCTTTTCTGGTAATTATACTTCTTATTATACATCATTTCAGAAGGTTTACACTGTTTATTTTATCTCTTGTTTTTAGAGTACCCTAGACTAACACCAGTGATATCAGCAATTTGTGGATTGATAGTATATAGATCGTCTTTACAAACATTGCTTATACTAGTTTTACCAAGAGCTCTAATACCTTCTTCCATCTCTTTTGTTGATGATTTAAGGTATTTTTCTAAATTTGCAGCTCCCTTATTCAAATTAAACTTATGTTTAAAATGCCCTGTTTCCCAAATTACTTGAGTAGGTGGTTCTAAGGGGAGAGCTTTAAAAACTTCTTTGTGCCCTAGCGCAAAGATTGCTGCAGTTCCAATATAAACAGCATCTGCACCAAGAGCAATTGCTTTAAGAAAATCTCCTGGGGTATATAATCCGCCACCAATTATCAAGGATACTTTACCATTTAGACCGTTTTTTTTAAAGAATTGATTTGCTCTACCAATAGCCAACAATGTGGGTACTCCAAAATCATCTTGAAGGATTGGTGGTGATTGATAAGTCGCTGCTTCTGCACCATCAAGTACAACTGCATCAACTCCAGCATTAACAGCGATTTCTAAATCCTTTTCAAGATACTTACTTGCCCCCATTTTTACACCAATAGGTACACCATCTGTGATTGATCTAAGATCTTCTACAAGTCCTTTTAAATCTTCCATAGACTCAATTCCTTCCATTTGAGCTTTGACTACTGCTTTCTTACCAGGTCTAACTCCTAATCTTTTCTCAACAGTTTTACTCATATCTTTAGATTTTGTTGCATGTTCAACCCCGGCAATAGCACCTTGGCCTAATTGAATCTCTATCATGTCAGCTTGTTTGATGATTTCTGGAGATTTATTCCATTTTCCACGATTAAATTGTAATATTAAATATTTTGCTGCTTTTCTTTCTTTAGGTAAGAATGCGCCTTCTCCTGTATTTGTAGCTGTTCCAACTTTTGCAGTAGCTTTAGCAATAGCTACTTTTGCTTTTTCACTTAAAGCCATACCATAAGCCATACCTGATATTAGAATAGGTGTATTTAAGATTAAAGGTCTTTTGGCTCTTGGTCCAATAGTTACATCTGTATCGATATTGAAATTACCTGGGGTAGGTAAAGTATGAAGCTGAGCTATATTAAAATATAATGTTTTGAAATCTAAAACTCTTATTGGACTACCGAGAGGTCTTCCGATAGCTATACCTTCTTCAGCCCTTAAGTTTGTTTCTACTATATTTTGAGGACCAAACCTCCTAGTAGCTGAAACAAGTTCCCATAAGTTTTCATCATAGTTATCTTTTGTAAGCCTAGTGAGTGCTTTACTAGAAGTTGAATCAATTGCTTTTCTAGCACTATATTTAGCACTAAAGATACTTAAAGCTGAAGTAGCTAAAATTTTAGCAGAAGTTGGCCAGTTCTTAAGATTCATTAGTTTATTAAACTTCATATAAAAGGCACCTCTTGTAAGTAAATTATTGCTATCTTTTAGTATATACAGATAGTGGTCTAAATACTAAAAAAGACGGTTGTGAAAAACCGTCTTTTTTTAAAAGTACCGACTATTATTTTTGCAGTTTTTAATGCTTAATTGTAAAATCAAATTGAACTAAATAAAAACTCCATAGTGGACCCAACTGTAATATAATTAAATCACCACAAAATAACCAATTACAGGAAGGGTGCACACTATGGATTACCTTAATAATACACCAACTTCCCGCAAGAATAAACATCTAAATGATTTCGAACGGGACAGATTGAGTTACTACATAAGCAAGGCTACAGCCTATTTGATTTTTCAACAGAAGCAATTGCTAAAGTTCAAGTCTGGTGCAATACTTTGCCTAGGAAAATCCTTGATTACTTAACACCAGATGAAGCTTTTCTTGAACAGTGTGAGGCCTTACTTGAATGATTTTTATATTACAGTTGGAAACTAGTTCAATTTAATATTGCAATTTACGTTAATAATATTAATTTAAAAAAACAATTTTTTGTTATGAACTATGGGCTTCTTTAGTTGTTGGGCGATCTTTTCCTTATTATAGATTTTGTGAATATTTTTCAGTGTTTTCTTGTTATTACCTAAAAAAGGAAAATTTAAAGTCATACTTCCTCCTTATAGAAATTTATTTAAGTCCACAAAAACTATCATATGCAGAAATAAGTGAAATGTGACATTTTTAATTTTTTTTTTAACAGGATTTTTAATAGTAATAGACGAATCATTATATAGCAAGTTTTAGTTTAGGGAGATGGAGGAGGATTAAGATGGATTTCGTAGCAATTGATTTTGAAACAGCTAATAGTAGTAGAGGAAGCGCTTGTGCTTTAGGTATAGTGGTGGTAGAGAGGGGAGAGATTAAAGAAAAAAAACATTGGTTAATTAGGCCCAAAAATATGGATTTCAAACCTTATAATATTTACATACATGGTATTAAGCCAGAAGATGTTAAAAATAAACCTGAATTTAATAGATTGTGGGATGAAGTTTATCCTTATTTAGAAGAAAAGTTAATAATAGCACATAATGCATCATTTGATATTAGTGTATTAAGACACGTTTTAGATGAGTATGATATACCTTATCCAAATTTTGATTATATGTGCACACAAAAGCTTGCTGAAAAGGCTTGGCCCAACTTACAAAAGTACAGATTGAATTATATTGCGGATACATTAGGTGTTAACTTTAAACATCATGATGCTTTAGAAGACTCTTATGCTTGTGCAAAAATAGCCCTTGCAATTTGCAAAGAAAGAAATATAAATTGTCTATACCATTTAATAGATGTCCTTAAAATGAGTAAAGGAAAACTGTATTCAGGAGGATATAAACCTGCTAGAATTAATGAAGCTGGATAATTTTAGAAGGAGGTGTGACTATTGAGTCGTTCGATGTTTTATATAACATGTGATAGCATGGAAGAAGCAGAAAAATTAGCAAAACAGCTTGTTGAAGAACGATTGGTGGCTTGTATTAATGTTGTACCAAAAATTAAATCTTTCTTTTACTGGGAAGGGAAAGCTCAATCCGAAGAAGAATTGCTATTATTAGGAAAAACAAGAACTGATGTAGTCGATCAATTAGTAGAAAGAGTTAAGTATTTGCATTCTTATGATGTTCCTTGTGTGGTTTCCTGGGAAATAACAGAGGGCAATGAAGAATTCCTTCATTGGATTGACAGTGAAGTTAAATAAATTAAATTTTTGATATTTAAATATGGCTAGCATCTCTATATAAGAGGTGCTTTTTTGTTGACTAGAATATATTTAAATGCTAGGATAGAATTATTTAATACTTTAAAACAATAAAATAAATACTGGAGGTGTAATCATGTATAAGTATAAAGAAGCAAAACATAACAATTATCAATTTGATTTAGATGATAACACTAATGAAATAGTAAAGGATATTATAGCTAAAGTAAAATTAGAGGGTGATAATACTTTACTAGAGTTTGTTAAAAGATTCGATCAAGTTAAAATAGACAATATATATGTTTCGAAAAAAGAAAGAAAACAAGTCTATGAGGCAATGCCTAAAAAGTTAAAGGAAGCCTTATTATTTGCAAGAAATCAAATAGAATTTTTTGCAAATAAACAGCTTTCATTATATCAAAATCTTGAAAGTGAAAATATTCCTGGTGTAACTCTTGGGCATAGAATAATACCGGTTTCATCTTGTGGTTGCTATGTTCCTGCTGGAAGATATCCACTCCCATCTTCTGCTTTAATGTCTATTGTTCCAGCGAAAGTTGCAGGAGTAGAGCGTGTTGTTGCTGTTGCACCACCTTCTAGAGATTACGATAGTATACATCCTGTAGTTTTAGCTGCTATGTATATTGCTGGCGCTGACGAAGTATATATATCTGGTGGAGCTCAAGCCATTGCTGCATTAGCGTATGGGACAGAGACGATTAATAAAGTTGATATGATAGTTGGACCAGGAAATAGATATGTTACAGAAGCAAAACGACAAGTAAATGGTATAGTAGGGATAGACCAATTAGCAGGTCCTAGTGAGGTGCTTATCATTGCTGATGACTCGGCTGATATCAAGAAAGTTGCGACTGATTTATTAGCCCAAGCAGAACACGACCCTGATGCTAAATGTATTTTGGTTACTACGAACGAGTCAATTGCAAAATATGTCGAAATAGAGCTTAAAAAAACTATAACTAGTATAGATACATTTGATACTGCTAATGATAGTTGGTCTAACTATGGTGAAATTATTATTGTCGAGAGTCTTGATGAGGCAATTAAAATTTCTGATGAAGTAGCTCCGGAACACCTGCAATTATTAACTAAATATAATGACCAACTTATGAATAGAGTTAAGCATTTCGGTTCCCTTTTTGTTGGAGAGTGGTCTTCGGTTGCTTTTGGTGACTACGTTTCAGGAACTAATCATATTCTTCCTACTGGCTGTAGTGCAAGATTTAATTCTGGTTTAACAGTCGGTACATTTTTAAAAACCTCGTCTTTTCAAAAAATATCTAAAGAAGGCGCAAAGAGCTTAGCATATCATTGTTCTGATCTAGCTGATCTTGAAGGACTTGATGCTCATAAAAAATCAAGTAATTTAAGAATAGATTAATAATAAAAATAACATAATATAGAATAGGAGAGAGAACCTTTGAAAGGTCTCTCTTTTTTCATTTGATATGTTATAAAAAAAGGAAAAATGTGATAAAAAACAAGTATGAACAAGTGAATAGGAAATTAAATTGTGACATTTATCGAGAGAGTAAGAACTGAATAACTATGGGTATAGAGAACCTCATAGTAGTTTTGACTTGTTAGTAGCTTTAGTATATTATATAAGAAATGTTTTAAAAAACAAATTACATAAGGAGGCATTATATAGTGCAGAAAAAAATCGTAATTTCTATTTTTGTACTTATTTTAAGTTTAACGTTGGTAGTAGCTTGTCAGGAAGATCAAACAGATGACACTATAGAGATTGGTTATAATCAGTGGGCTGAAAATATTGCTGTGTCAAATATGTGGAAGATTTTATTAGAAGATCAAGGTTATGATGTCGAGCTAGTAGATGTAGAAAAGGCTGTTTTATTTAGTGGTGTAGCACAAGGTGACTTAGATATTGGTATGGAAGTTTGGATCCCGTATACGGATCGGTATTATATTGATGAATATGGCGATGATTTTGATATTCAAGATACTTGGTACGAAGGTGCTGATCTTGGTTTGGTAGTACCAGAATATATGGAAGTAGATAGTATTGATGAGTTAAGTGAATATAGAGATGAACTTGATGGTGAAATAATCGGAATTGACGCTGGTGCAAGTATAATGGATATGACACAAGATACTATTGAGGAATATGATCTAGATTTTAATTTAATTGATAGTTCAGAAGCTGGGATGATGAGTGAATTAGATAATCGTTATTCAGATGAAGAGCCTATTGTTGTAACACTTTGGAGTCCCCATTGGGCTTTTGCTGAATATGATCTAAAATATTTAGATGACCCGGTATTATCCTATGGAGAAGCAGATAATATAGTGTTTATAACTAGAGATAATTTTGAAAATGATCAAGAAGAAGTTCTTAATTGGATGAATGACTGGGAAATGGATGATGAAAGTTTAGGAGAACTGATGAGTGTCATAAAAGAGCTTGATGATCCTGTTGAAGGTGCACAGCAGTGGATTGATGATAACGAAGAATTAGTAGAAGAATGGTTAAATGAATAAGGGAAAATTTTAGGTGGAAATAGGACTTATCTATTTCCACCTTTTTTATATCGAAAATTATATTTACTATTTATAAAACTTCATTATCATCTAAAAAAGATTAATAAATTAACTTTTTGGGAAAATATAAATAACAAGATCTTTAAGAAAGGAGCGATGATAATGGAAGTTATAACAAAAGAACTTGCTCAGGATGTAAGGTTACATATGATTCCACAAGATAATTTGAAGACCACCTTAATTAAAGTGTTTTTCCACTGGCCATTAGGTAATTTTAATGGTCATATGGGGATTGTTCCTAGAGTATTAAAAAGGGGGACGAAAGATTATCCAACTTTTTTAGAGTTTAATGAAAAATTAGAAGAAATGTATGGAGCTGATTTTGTTACTGGGTTACATAAAAAAGGAGAAAGACAATTAATAGAATTAAGACTTGAAATGGTAGGGGAAGATTTCTTGTTAGAACAAGATAGACAAAAAAGTTCATTCAATGAAGGAATAAACTTACTATCAAAAGTATTGTTTGAACCTGTCTTAGAAGAAGATGGATTTGCAACTAGTACTGTAGAAAAGGAAAAACAAAATCAGCTAGATAGAATAAGTAATCAAAAAGACGATAAAATTAATTATTCTGTTGAAAGAATGATTAAGCATATGTGTCAAGATGAACCCTTTGGGGAATCAAAGTTTGGTAATGAGAAAGAAATAGAAAAAATTACAGGAAAAAGCTTATATGAAAGTTACAAAAGATTATTAGAATCTGCCCCAATTGATATTTTTGTTATGGGACACTTTTCTAAATCTGTTGCAGAGAAAGCTGTAACAGATAAACTCAAATTTTCTAATAGAAAGGATACTCCAGATTTTAATGTGCAGGTAAATAAAGAACTGTTTGAAGAAAAAGAGATTAATGAGTATCAAGATGTTAATCAAGGAAAACTGTGTTTAGGGTTTCGAACTCAGATAAATTACAAACAACCTAAGATCTACCCTTTAATGTTATTTAATGGTTTATTAGGTGGCTTTTCTCATTCTAGATTATTTAGAGTTGTTCGTGAAGAACATAGTCTATGTTATTACGTATTTTCTAGATTAGAAAAATCAAAAGGTATCATGGTGATAAATGCAGGTATAGATCCTAAAGATTATGATCAAACAAATAGCCTAATTAAGACTGAATTAGAGAACTTAAAGAATGGGGACTTTACAGATAAAGAGCTTGAAATGACAAGAAAAGCTATATTATCAGCTCTGATTCAGCTAGAAGATAATCCAGATGCAATTGCTGAAACATTGTTAGAGGGTATTATAAACGGCAAAAAACCTGTTACTCCAGAAGAAGTAAGGAATAAATTACAGGCTGTAGACAGTACAGAGATAACAAAAGCTGGTAAAAATGTTCATTTAGACACTATTTATCTTATGGCAAAAACAAGTAATGAAAAGGTAGGTGTGACGTAATGGAAACAAAAGCTAGAATAGAGAAGCATTATCACCCTTTAGTTAAAGAAACAATTTATCAAAGTAAAACAGATAATGGTCTAGACATATATGTACTTCCAAGAAAAAACTTTAACAAAACATATGCAATTTATGCTGTTAATTATGGGTCAATTGATAATTATTATCGTAAAACAGATGGAGAAGTAAAAAAAGTACCTGATGGAATAGCGCATTTTTTAGAACATAAGTTATTTGAGAAAAAAGATGGTAATATTTTTAATGATTTTTCTGATCTTGGGGCAAGTGCTAATGCTTTTACTACTTTTGGTCATACAGCTTATCTTTTTAGTGCCACTGAGAATTTCTATGAGAGTTTAGATTTATTACTAAATTTTGTACATGAACCATACTTTACAAAAGAAAATGTGGAAAAAGAACAAGGAATAATTGATCAAGAGATAAGTATGTATCGAGATGATCCTGATTGGGTTGTTTTTTTTAATTTACTAGAAGGTATATATCATAGCCATCCGGTAAAGACAAACATAGCCGGAACAGAGAGCGAGATAAAAAGAATAACTCCAGACTTGTTGTATGAATGTCATAAAACATTTTATCACCCTTCAAATATGGTTTTATTTATGATTGGAAACCTAGAGCCAGAAAAAAGTATTGAACACGTCAGTAATATAATAAATAAAAAACACTTTGAAGAATTTGATCTAGAAGAACGAATAGTACCCAAGGAACCTGAAAGTGTATTTAAATCAAAAGTTTCAAAAAAACTAAATGTCTCTAAACCAAGAGTTTATTTAGGAATTAAAGAACAACTAGCATCTAATAGTTACCCTAAACTATATGATGAAGTAGTAACTGATTTATTACTTGAATTGATATTTGGTGAAGGATCAAAGCTGTATCAAGAACTATATGATAAACAATTGATAGATAATAGCTTCCATAAATCTTACGCATATGGTAGAGGGTTTGGTTTTACTACTATAGGTGGATCTACTAATGACCCAGATAAGCTAATACATAAATTGGAAGAAAGTATTAGAAATACTGCTAAAGAAGGAATAAAAAAACAAGATTTTATTAGAGTGAGAAATAAATTAATGGGTGCTTATTTAAAGGGATTCAATTCCCTTGAATATTTATCTAATACTTTCTTGAATTTATATTTTGCACAAGACTTTTTGTTTGATTACTCTGATATAATAAGCAAGGTTAGTATAGATGAGCTTCAAGATAGACTAATTAATGACCTTTTAAATGAAAGTAAAACCGCATCTTATTTGTATCCGAACAATTAAGATTATTCTCCGTCTAAAGACAGGAAAAAAAGGTGATTATGGAGAATAGTAATGCAGTAGGATCACAAATAAGTCTGGAGGGTGATATATATGACTAATAAAGAAAGACTTAAAAAGTTGTTTTTTGAACTTGTAGAAATCGATAGTGAGTCATCAAAAGAGGGTAAAATGGCAGAACGTCTTAAAAAGGAACTTTCAGATCTTGGCGGAGAGCCCTATGAAGATAGTGCTGGTGAAAAGATGGGTACTGAAGCTGGTAATATAATCTGTAAGATTGATGGTGATAATGACAAAGAGCCTATAATCTTAAGTGCTCATATGGATACTGTAAAACCGGGAATTGGAAAAAAAGCAGTTTTAGATGGTGATGTAATCAGAAGTGAAGGAGATACGGTATTAGGTGCTGATGATGCTGCTGGATTAGCAGCTATTTTAGAAGCGCTTCGAACAGCAAAAGAACAAGGTGTTTCACATCCACCAATAGAGGTTGTTTTTACTGCTTATGAAGAAGGTGGACTAAATGGTTCAAGAAGACTTGAATTCGACAAATTAACTGCTAAAAAAGGATATATTTTAGATAGTAGTGGAAAAGTTGGAACAATGATCGTTGAGGCTCCGGGTCAAGAAAAATATGATATCAAGATAAAAGGTAAACCAGCACATGCTGGCCTTAGTCCAGAAGATGGAGTTGATGCAGTTAAGGTTGCTGGTGAAATTATCACAAAGTTAAAAATTGGAAGAATAGATGAAGAAACTACTTCAAATATTGGAATAATTAATGGTGGAGAGGCAACAAATGTCGTCTGTCCTTTAGTGGAAATGAAAGGAGAAGCTAGGAGTCGTGATGAACAAAAACTTTCAGAAATAACTCAAGAATTTAAAAAGATATGTAATGAAGTAGCAGATTCCTATGGTGCAACTGTAGAGTTTGAAGATAACAGGTTATATTCATCCTATAAACTAGACAAAGAAGATGATTTGGTTTCCCATTGTACAGAGGCAGTTAAAAAGTTAGAATTAGAACCTGCATATAAAGCAACTGGTGGTGGCAGTGATGCTAATATCTTCAATAGTAATGGGATTAAAACAATGAATCTAGGGATGGGTTATCAAAAGGTTCATACCACAGATGAATTTATACCAGTAAAAGAACTAGAAAATGTTGCGGATTTAGCATATAATCTAATTACACTCTAATAAAACATTTAGCAACTGAATATAGGACAACTAAATGGGGTGGTAAACCTGTCAATCTTATAATACAGTGTATAGTATAGAGGAACTGGCAAAGGAAGTGAGTCTATGAAAGTTAAAGAAGACGAATTACTAGTTAAAAAATGTCAAAAGGGCAAATTAGATGCCTTTGAAGATCTTGTTAATAAGTATCAGCAAAAAGTCTATTCACTTTGCTATAGATTTGCTGGTAATCATGATGACGCAAATGATTTGGCACAAGAAGCTTTTATTAGGGTTTATCATTCCATAGACAAATTTCATTTTAAATCTGCCTTTTCCACTTGGTTGTATAGGGTTACTTCAAATGTTTGTCTAGATGAAATAAGAAAAAAGAAGCGAACTTCATCAGTTTCTATAAATTCCCCCATGGAAACCGATGAGGGTGAAGTGTATTTTAATCTTCCCGATCAAAAATTCAACCCAGAACAACTAACGGAAAGAAAAGATGTGCAAGATATAGTACATAAAGCGATTCAAGAACTACCTGAAGAACAAAGAATAACGATACTACTTAGAGAGATAGAAGGGCTGTCATATGAAGAATTAGCTGAAGCTTTAAATGTATCTATTGGAACAGTGAAATCTAGGTTAAATAGAGCAAGGCATAATTTAAAGGAAATTTTAACCCAAAAAACGGAACTTTTTACAGATACAACACATCTAAAGGGTAAGGAGGTGTAACAGTATGGATTGCAATTGGATTCTAGAAAGACTTTCATCATATGTAGATAACCAGCTAAGCCCTTTAGATGTAAAAAAAGTTCAAAAGCATTTAAAATATTGTGATCACTGTCGAGATGAATTTGATCAAATACGGAAGGTTAATAAGTTAGTAGGATCTCTTGACGAAATCTCTCCCTCGGAAGATTTCTTAACTGATGTAATCAGTAATACCTCGAATGAAGAGAAGCAAAAAGACATTAATACTTTTATAAATAGTGCTTTTAAGTTAAAGAATGTAGCAGCAGCATTAATAGGTATATTTTTATTAGGAAATGGTGTACTTTTTGCCTTATTCGAAGACATATCAGGAGAACAAGTTGCAGAAGATATTGAGAGAGAACTAGAAATAAGTAATTCTGATCAAGTAGAAATTATTAGAAATCTTCCGGGCGGTCCATATAGAACTTATGTGGAAGGTGAAAATGAAGCTGATGTAACTATGGCTTCTTCTATTTCACAAATTGATATGAGTAAGTATGAAGAAAACGGTAATGATGACGAAGAGACTATTACTAAACCATTTCTAATCTTTAATGGAATGTATCTACCTTTAGCAGTTTCTACGATTATGATATTAAAAAACCGTAACAGGGGGGAATAACCCCCTGTTTTTTATGTAGGAGGATTTGGATGATGAATCAAGATAAAGCTAATGAAAAATTTGTTGTAATTGATGGGAATAGTTTGTTAAATCGAGCTTTTTATGCGCTACCGTTATTACAAACTAAACAAGGATTTTATACAAACGCTATTTATGGATTTATTCAGATGTTAAATAAGTTAATTGAAGATGAACAGCCACACTATTTAGCTGTTGTATTTGACACTAAAGCTAAGACTTTTCGTCATAAACAGTACCCAAAATATAAAGCACACAGAGATAAAGCTCCTGAAGAAATGATTCCACAGATGCCAATGTTAAAAGAACTCCTTGATGCTATGAATATTTGTTATTTTGAAAAAGATGGATATGAAGCTGATGATCTAGTGGGGACTTTTTCTAAAAAAGCTGAAAATAAAGGTAAACAAACCTTGATTGTAACAGGTGATAAAGATTTACTACAGCTTATAAGTGATAACACAAAAGTTGTATTAACTAAAAAAGGTATTACAAATATGGAACAATATGATGAATCACGTGTTGAAAAAGACTTTGGGGTAAAACTTGATAACTTTTTAGATTTAAAAGCTTTGACCGGAGATAAATCAGATAATGTTCCAGGAGTTCCAGGTGTAGGTGAAAAGACCGCTCTAAAGTTACTAAATAACTTTGGATGTGTTGAAAAGATATACGAAAATTTAGACCAAGTTTCAGGAAAAAAACTTAAAGAAAACCTATCTGAAAATAAAGAAGAGGCTTTTTTAAGTAAAGAATTAGTTACTATTACACGAGAAGTTCCTTTTGATTTTTCGTGGGAAGAGTTATCAAAATTTAATTTCCAAACTGAAGATGCAAGAAAGTTGCTGATCGACTGGGAAATGAAAAGTATTGTAGATAGAGTATTTGAAGAAAATAATAATGAAGTATTAAACAATCAATATGACAATTGGGATTACTGTTACTATGTTCAAGAGACTAACAGTGAAGAATATTCTTCATTAAAAGATATATTGAAGAGTTTAGATAACGATGACTATTTAGGTATTTACAGGCATACTCCAAATGTTAAAACAAGTAAGAAAAGTACTTACCCTGAACCAAAAGGTGGGATTGTACTCGCAGTCAAGGAAAAAACTTTTTTTGTTCCTGAAAATTTAATATCAGAGGTTACAAATGATATTGTCTACCATTACTTACCAGAGAAAATTATAACTCATGGTATTAAAGAATTATGGCATCTTGTATATTCTTGCTGTGATATTGATTTATATGAACTATATTTAGATACCGATAAAATCAACCTTTATGATACCGAATTAATGGGTTATCTAATAGATCCAACTAGTGCACCTCATGGTATTGAAGATTTAACAAGCGATTACTTAGAAGGCGCAACTTTATCAGCTTTAGAAACTGATTGGCAGACTATTTGCGAAAGAGGTATCGCTCTCATTGATTTAGTTGATCCAATTAGTGATATCTTGAAATCTAGAAATCAATGGGACTTGTACTTTGAAATTGAGTTGCAGCTCGCTTTAATTTTAGCTAGAATGGAACACCGAGGGATTAAAGTTGATAATGATGTATTAACTAACATGGAACATGATATCAACAAAAGATTAGATGAATTTAAAACAAGGATATATGATATTGCTGGTGAGGAATTTAACCTTAATTCACCAAAACAGCTAGGATATATTCTATTTGAAAAGCTTGAACTACCTGTTATTAAAAAGACTAAAACAGGGTATTCTACTGATGCTAAAACTCTAGAAATTTTGGCTCAAGATTATGAAATAGGTAGGTTATTAATAGATTATCGGCAGCTTTACAAATTAAAAACTACATATTTAACAGGTCTTAAAGAAATTATTTCAGAAAAAACTAGAAAAATTCACACTACATTTAATCAGACTATAACTGCAACTGGTAGGTTAAGCAGTACAGAACCTAATCTACAGAACATACCTGTTAAGTTAGAAGAAGGACGAAAGATTCGGAAGGCTTTCGTAGTTGAAAAAGAAAATCATGATTTTTTAGCTGCTGATTACTCTCAGATCGAGTTAAGGATATTAGCACATGTATCACAAGATGAAAACTTAATTAAAGCCTTTAAAAACGAAGAGGATATACATACTCAAACAGCTTCACAAGTTTTTGAAGTACCACCTCAAGAAGTAACTAATGAAATGAGATCTCATGCTAAAGCTGTTAACTTTGGTATAGTGTATGGTATTAGTGATTACGGACTTTCTACACAACTAGGTATTTCTAGAAAACAAGCGAAAACTTATATAGATAACTATTTAACTAGATTTTCTGGAGTTAAAGAGTATATGGATGGAACTATTAAAAACGCAAAAGAAAATGGATATGTTACTACCCTTTATAATAGGCGAAGAGAATTACCAGATATAACTCATAGAAACTTTAATATTAGATCAGCAGCAGAAAGAACTGCTATTAACACACCAATTCAAGGTACAGCAGCTGATATAATTAAAGCTGCAATGGTACAGGTCGAAAAACATTTAAAAGATGAAGACCTTACTCAAAAGGCAAGTTTAGTGCTACAAGTTCATGATGAATTAATTTTCGAAGTTGATAGAAATTATCTAGAAATGATCTCAATTAAAGTACGAGATATTATGGAAACTGTTTTACAACTTGATGTTCCATTAACTGTTGATTTAAAGAAAGGGCCGAGCTGGTTTGAACTTTCGTCCTATGAACCAGGAGAGTGATACTAAATGCCTGAGTTACCAGAAGTTGAGACAGTAAGAAAAAACTTAACGAATGAACTTTTAGACGATAAAATAGAAAATATAGAAATTTATTTTTCAAAAATGTTACAAAACACGACCCCCAAAGCGTTTGTCGATCTTGTTAGTAACCGTGTAATAGAACACATTGGCCGTATAGGAAAATACTTAATCATTTATTTAGGTTCTTTACAGGAAGATACTAAAAAGGTATTAATAATTCATTTACGGATGACAGGTAGACTTTTAGTGATAAATGACAATACAAAAGTGGATAAACATTTACGGTGTCGTTTTTTCTTAAAATCCGGGCGGTATTTAGACTTCTGTGATCAACGCAAATTTGCTACTATGGCTTTAGTAAATAAAGGAGAAGAATTTAAATGGAAAGGTATTGCTTTACTAGGACCTGAACCGATATCAGATGATTTTGAGTTAACAACCTTTTATAAAGGGCTTAAAAAATCCAAAAAAAGTATCAAAGCGATATTACTTGATCAAAAGCTTGTTTGTGGCTTAGGTAATATTTATTCAGATGAAGCTTTATTTCGTGCAGGTATCCATCCTCAAAAAGCAGGTGAAGAAATATCCCAACAAGAAGCAAAGCAACTTTTTTCTTCCATAAAAAAAGTAATATCAGAAGGTATAAAGGAACGGGGTACAACTTTTAGTGATTATCGTGATTCGTATGGTAATAAAGGTGGATTTCAGGAACTATTACAGGTATATGGAAGAGCTCGAGAGTTATGTTTTATTTGTAAAAACCCTTTAGAGAAGATAAGAGTAGCTAATCGCGGGACTACTATTTGTCCTAAATGTCAAAAATAAAGATTGATCTCCCGTTAGATAAGCGGGAGATTTTTTATTGTTTGCCCTGCAAGAGCGGCAGCTAGGCGGTGAAAGTCCGCTACAGGCTTGGTGGTAGGAACTGTTAGCAGATGGCAAGGGCGTCCACCGCGAGATGGAGTCTGAAGGAAGCCTAATGAAAACTCTCGGTCTGACGAACAGAAACCACATAAAAGGCATATGTGGGGTGGATGAGTGTGCACTACAACACAAAGTCCAATACCACCCGAACCCTACGGTGTAAATGTGGCAGATATATGAGAGGAAAGTTACCGTTCTTAACAGGGGAGGTCTTACGGGGGTCGCTGACAAGAGGGTTAACCAACAACCCACAGCGACAAACCGTGCAGTGATGCACGGTTGAATCGTAAGAAGTCAGCAGAGGTCATAGTACCGGAGACGGGAAGGACCGAACAATGGTAGTCTTTTAAACCAGAGAGAAGGTGAGATAGTGCAAAGAGAGCAGAAAACTGTGAAAACAGGCTACCCTTGCGAGGGTATGGTGGAACCAGAGAGTACCAAGGGAGCGGAGTACTAGCTCACTGGAACCTAATGAGAAAGACGGTGCAGAAAGCTTACTTGATAAATTAATGCATATAGGGAATTTAAATGAAGCCTACAAAAGAGTAAAGCAAAACAGAGGAGCGGCAGGCGTTGACGGGATGACAGTCGATGAGCTAATGCCATACTTAAAATAAGGACGCATTTCAAAAGAGCCTGAGAAGTGGAAGCTTGGGAATGGGCAAACACCCGGAAAGGGGTACTGGCGAATAGCCAATAGCTGGATATTATAAGTCATTAACAAACGAATACCTCGCATCAATTGGATATGATGACATATCCAATTGATACGAGGTACTGCACTCAAATCATTGAACCGCCAAGTACCGAACGGTACGCTTGAGTGGTGTGAGAGGTCGGTAGATAAATTAATTATCTACCTCCTACTCGATTATGAATAGCACCAAGGGAAGTATGCATAGGACGTGCACTATAATATTAACCACCCCATATAGTAAATTACTAACCATGATATTAGAAAATGGGAGGGAATAATATGATAGAAATGCTTCCCTTGCTTGCTCTTGCATTAGCAGTAAGTTTAGATGGATTTGCAGCAGGGTTTGCTTATGGTGTAAAAAATATTAGAATTCCAATGGGTTCTTTGATATTATTAAGTGTGACATCTGGTATATCAATTTGGTTTTCTATGTTTTTTGGTAGGTTAGTAGGTAACTTATTTACACCTAATGTTGCAGAAAACTTAGGTGGTGTGATATTAATATGTCTAGGTATTTGGTTGATATATCAAAATATATCCATTATAACTAAGAGTAACAAAATGGAATTTAATAAGAGCAATAAAACTGTTTTTGGTGATGTATTAGATGATCCTATAAAAGCTGACTTTGATAAATCAGGGTCTATTTCACTAAAAGAAGCAATAATACTAGGTGTTGCTTTAGCAATGGATGCCTTTAGTGCAGGCTTTGCAGCTTCTTTAATGGGCTTTCATTCATTATTAACACCTATCTTTGTTGGTCTTTGTAAATTTTTACTTGTACCTTTAGGTACTAAAGCGGGATTAAATATTAAGTCAGTTACAAATCATCCTAAAATAGTTTTCCTTCCGGGTGCAATATTACTACTACTAGGATTGATAAACTTAATTTAAGGAGATGAAATAAAAAATGATCATAGGTCTGACAGGAGGAATTGCTTCTGGGAAATCAACTGTATTAAAAATGTTAGCTGATCTAGGGTCTATAACAATAGATGCAGATCAGATTTCTCGAGAAGCTACCAAAAAAGGATCACAAGCATTAAATGAAATCAAGGAAGTTTTTGGCAAAGAATATATTGATAAAAATGGTAAACTTAAACGTGAAGCTTTAGGAGACGAAATATTTAATGATAAACTAGCTAAAGAAAGACTAGAACAAATACTTCATCCAAAAATTGATATACAAATGAAATACTTAATTGATAAATACCAAAAGGAATATCCATCTAAATTAATAGTGGTAGATATACCACTATTATATGAGGTTGGTAAAGAGGAACAATTCAATGAAGTTTGGGTTGTTTGGGTTGATTTTAAAACTCAATTAGAGCGCTTAATGAAAAGAAATGATTTATCCTATAAGGAAGCAAAAAACCGTGTTAGAGCTCAGATGCCTCTTGATGAAAAAAGAAAGAAGGCTGATCGTGTAATAGATAATAGTGGATCAATTAATCATACAAACCGACAAGTAAAAGAATTATTTAATAAAGTTTCTTCAAAAGAATAGTAAAAATAATTTAATCATATAGTAATATTTAATAATATGTATTAGAATAGATATAACACAATGTTTTAGGACTGAGGTGTCACAATGAAATCTAGTAAATACTTATTTATCATATTGAGTTTGATGCTTGTAATAACTGTAATTATTAATTTGGTTATTCCAAAGTTATGGGAAATGTTTTATCCTCTTCACTATGAACAAGAAATTTACCACGTATCAGAAAAGCATGATATTGATCCTTATTTATTATTTTCTATTATTAAAGTCGAAAGTAAGTTTGATTCAAAAGCAGTATCTAACAGTGGAGCATTAGGCCTTATGCAAATAATGCCTTCAACAGGTGCATGGGCTGCTAATGAGATCTCTATAGAGTCTTTTGAATATGATGATTTATTAGAGCACAAAACAAATTTAGAAATTGGGGCTTGGTACTTTGATTATCTGAAAAATGAATTTAATGATGATTTAGTAAAAACTTTAGCAGCTTATAATGCAGGGCAAGGAAAGGTGAGAGAATGGATAGAAACAAATGTTTGGGATGGAACAACTGAAGATATTGAAAGTATACCGTATGGAGAAACAAGATCTTATATTGAACGAGTGTTATTAAATTATAAGAGATATGAGGATATATATAGTGAATCTTGACAAAACCGATATATCGGTTGTATAATTAATTTTGTTGTAAGTTAATTAAGCGGAAGTGGTGGAATAGGCATACACGCAGTCTTGAGGGGGCTGTGCCCAATGGGCTTGCGGGTTCGAATCCCGCCTTCCGCACCAATATTCAAAGTAACTAAAAGTGCTGAATCCGAGTAGGAGACAGCACTTTTTATATTTAGCAAAATATTTGAGATAGCTATATAAAAGTTTTAAATAATGCCGGCTAAAAGCCGGCATTATTTAATGATCAAAAGTATTGATGGTTGTAGATATGTTCTACTGACAGCTTATCAATGGTCTACTTCTCTTAACATTTTTTATGACAAGAATTGTTGCAAGTTTTATTCTTTTCGATACACAGTTCATATAGATTTGAGAACTCTTCTGAAAGCTCTTTAAAAACCTCTTGTTTTACAGAATAGTGAGTGAAATATCCTCGTTTTTCACCCCAAATAAGACCTGCTTCTCGTAAAACTTTCAAGTGTTGACTAATAGCAGCTTCAGTTATATTTAAGCGATTTGATAGTGCACCTACACAAAAGTCATTTCTTAATAATAATTCTATTATTTTGAAACGTGTAGGGTCAGATAAGGCTTTAAGAATTTTAAGTTTATTTAACATGAAAACTCACCACTCATTTTAATTAATCTTAAGTGAATTATATTATACTACCTAACATTTATCAATTTAAAATCCATTAAATTAGACTGTTGACAAAAACAATTAAGCGAATTAATATCTGATTAAGCGATGACTTAAATAGATGGAGGTAAATAAAAGTGAAATATAACAAACAACCTTTAATTGAAGTGAACAATTTAACTAAAAAGTTTGGTGATTTTAAAGCTGCAGATAATATTTGTTTTTACATAGAATCAGGTGAAACTTTTGGATTTTTAGGTCCAAATGGTGCAGGAAAAAGTTCTACAATAAATATGTTGACAGGACTTTCCCGGATAACTTCAGGTGAGTACTTTGTGTTAGGGAATGATTTTGAGAAAAACCATAAAGAATTGAAGAAAATAATTGGTGTAGTACCAGATGAAAGTAATATGTATGATGAATTAACTGGTTTTGAAAACTTATTTTTCACAGGCTCATTATATGGTATTGATAAAAGAACCAGAGCTGATAGGGCAAAACAGCTTCTTAAAAAATTTAATTTGTCTGAAGTCAAAAATAAATTATTTAGATATTATTCTAAAGGAATGAAAAGAAAACTTACTATAGCAGCAGCTTTAATGCACCAACCAAAAATATTATTTTTAGATGAACCTACAACAGGCATAGATATCCAGAGTGCGAGGGATATTCGATCATTAATTAAACAGTTAAATTATGATGGGAAAACAGTTTTTTTAACTACACATTATATTGAAGAAGCTGAACGTCTTTGTGAAAGAATTGCTTTTATAGTAAATGGTCAGATCGTAAAAATTGACAAGACAAATAAACTACTAATAGACGAAAATAAAGGAAAAACAATAGAGTTTGTTGTTGATAAGGTCACTCCAGGTATAGAAAAGCAAATAAAAGAACAATTCAATGTTAAATTAGTTAATATTAAATCTAAATCTTATGTTGTTATCGAGTCAGAAGACTTTACTACTATTTTCCCTTATATAGAATTTTTTAATAAACTAAAAATTAATGTATTAGAAGCGAAAGTACTAAAATTGTCATTAGAAGATGTCTTTGTTAGGATGACAGGGATTGAATCTAACTTTTTAAAAACTGAGAAGGGGGAGAGCACCCATGATTAGTAAAGCTGAATTAATAGCTTTTGTTAATATATTAACAAAAGATGTCAAGAGTTATTACTTGAAACCTCCAAATATCAGTTGGGGCCTGATATTTCCTTTTGCCTGGATGTTGATGTTTTTAATAAGATCAGAAGGACATTTAGAAATAATTGATGTTTTTCCAGGGGTAATTGCAATTTCCATCTTATTTGGCACAACTTCTATGTTAGCAGTTACTATTACCTTTGAAAAACGTTGTAGATCATTCGAACGGCTATTACTAGCACCTATTGATTTGAATTTATTAATGTTATCTAAAACTATGGGAGCTATTATTTTTGGAATGATAAATGCTGTACTTCCTATAATAATAATTACCTATTTCATTGAGGTTACTTTTATAAACTTTTTAATAATAATGGGAAGTGTCTTTTTAACAGCTGTTAGTTGTACTTTTCTCGGACTATTTATAGCTGTTTCTGTTCGTGAAGTTTTCCAAGCACAAACATATTCTAATTTTTTTAGATTTCCAATGATGTTTTTATGTGGCTTATTCGTACCAGTTTTTGAGTTACCTTTAATATTAAGACCGGTTTCATATATTTTACCACTAACATATGGTGTTGATATTTTAAGAGAAGCAATTAATCAAACAGGAAATTTACCTTTATATATAAACTTTGTTATTTTACTTGTGTTTTGTATAGGTTTATTTCTCTATAGTATAAAAACAGTAAGATATAAATGGATTGATTAATTGCTAAATTGCAATATTAAATTGAACATGTTTCCAACTGTAATATATGTCACTTAATTAGAGCGCTACAGTGTTCTGGAGATAAATAACCAAATATCCGTCTGGGCAAAGTGTTGCACCAGGCTTGAACTTTAGCTATCGAATCTAATGAGTAATCCAATAGGCTCTTGCCCTTGGGAATGAATCGTCTAATAAGTCCATTATGACGTTCATTAGTGCCTCTTTCTCCAGAAGAGTAAGGATGGGCGAAATAAACCTTGATTTCGTTATTTGCTTCTAATGTAGCTAGTTCAGCAAACTCTAAGCCATTGTCAGCTGTAAAACTTTTAAATACCTTTGAAAAGTTATCACCCATTTCAATAGCTATGTTTGTTAGACACTCTTGCACAGCTTCTGTTGTTTTTGCTGGAATCTTACGTATGATTTCTTTACGAGTTACTCTTTCAGTAATGGTAAGTAAAACTGGTTCATTTTTTGTTTTCTTACCAATCAAAGTATCAATTTCCCAGTGACCAAAGACTTGGCGGTTATCTACCTCTTTAGGGCGTTCACTAATACTAGTACCTAAATTCTTTTTCGGCCTACATCAGGGTAATAGATCTCACAACTTTATTCTGCTTGATCTGAGTAACAGTGCCTCTTTTCAATTCATTTCGAATGGTGTTAGGTGATCTGTTCAAGAATTTTGCTATATAGTTGGGATTGTACCCTTGTCTATTTACTAGCTCAATTTGTCCCCGCTCAAAGTCATTTAATTGTTTATTATTGCGGGATGTTGGTGTATTATTAAGGTAATCCATAGTGTGCACCCTTCCTGTAATTGGTTATTTTGTGGTGATTTAATTATATTACAGTTGGGTCCACTATGGAGTTTTTATTTAGTTCAATTTGATTTTACAATTAAGCGGATTGATTAATTATTATTTATTTTATTAAAGAAAGGAGGGAAGTGTTATGTGTGACAAAGAAAGTACTTGCAAATATCCGAACAATTTAAAAGATAAACCTGAAAAATGTAGTCCAAAACAAGTTAAAAGTGTCATGGTGATGATAAAGAACATTCATGTGAATTTAATGATTAATAAATAAAGCCCATCTTTTCGTTTGTATTATTGAAAAGATGGGCTTTATTTATTAAAACATAATTTTAAATATAGTTTCATCAGTTTTTTCCATACCTTCACGAGAAAGTTGTCCTAGGTTTTGTACCGTTTTTTCAGTTTTTCCAACAATAATTCCATTCCCGCAAGAGATATGTAACCCATTAACTGACAGGAGAGCAGTTTGATATGATAAGTCAGCTGCTGTCATTAGTTTTATAGCACAACTTGGTTTCGCTCCATCACAGACCACACCTGAATTATTAGCTATAATATTATCTATAACAGCAACTATTTGATCTGTTGATCCTTTTAATAAATAAGCTATTCCAGCTGATGCACCTATTGAAGCTGCTACAGCCCCTCCGCATATTGCTGATAAATTTCCTATGTGGTGTTTAATGTAATTAGTTAAAATAATAGCGATAGCACGCGCTTTCAACAATTGATCATGTGTACAATCTAATTCACTTGCTGTTATAGCAAGAGGTATAGTTGTCATTATACCTTGGTTGCCACTCCCAGAACAGCTCATTACTGGTAAGTTAACACCAGACATTCTAGCATCGCAGGCGGCAGCTGTCCAAGCTTTTATTTTGTTACTTAGATCACTAGGTAGTTTCTGATTTGCTATTAGGTTAGAAATTTTTGATCCTACTCCAAAACCTGGTGATTTATTTAAGCCATATTCTGCAATTTTCATATTTAATTGTATTCCTTCATTTAAAAATTGAATTTTTTTTAGATCTATTGATTCTACCAGTTCTATAAATTCCGCTATATTAAACTCAGAGTAATTAATCTTTTGATCCTTTGATTTTGCTGTATTAATGTCTTTTTTATAAACTGGCTTTCCATTGCATTCTAAATAAGTGATATTATCATGACTTTCTTTTATAATTGCTTTTCCTGTACCTTTGTCTGTAGAAACAATAGCTTCTACATAAAGGGGAGATTTTTTATCCAGAGGATTAACTATTACTTTATCTTGTTCAATTAGTTTTTGTGCTTTATTTAGGAAATCGTATTTGACATCACTGAAAATTTCTAAATTTTTATCAGTTTGCCCTATTAAACTTCCCAATGCAGCTGCAAGATTTAAACCTGCTTTTTGGGTCCCAGGTATTACAACTCCAAGGCCATTTTTATAGATATTCGGATCAGTCCAAACTTCAACTTTAATTAAAGTCCCTTCTACCTGTTCATAGGCAGCAGCTGCAGCTAGACCAACAGCAACTGGTTCTGTGCAACCAGCAGCTACAACATTATCTTCTTTTAAGGTATTAATTATTTCAATCTTTTCCAATAACATCCCTCCTGTTTCTGATTTAAGTTCTTTAAAGTTGTATGATATTTGAATTAGTCTCCGTCCCGGAGTTATGATGTTTTTAGGCATAAAATAAACCCTCCTGGAAAAAGGAGACTGATCCATGGCTTAAGTTGTGTGTCCTAGATGCTATTCAAACAACCTTTACGGTTATGGGTATGACAAATACGGTAATGAAAAGTTTTTATGCAAAAAATGTGGTCGTCACTGGGCACCTAGACACTTTCTGAGGGCGGGGATAAAAGAGGCCTAATAAGCCTCGCAAATATCCCTTTTGCCCTAAATGCGGTAAAGCATCGTTTTTACATCACGACTATGAATTTTATTCTAATTTGAGGTGTTGGGACAAAGTGTAATCATTCTTTTTATGTCCCTAAACCTCAAAGTATTCCTGAGCCTTCACAACTTGATATTAACGGGAAAGTAGACTTTTCTAACATGAGACATTCTCTTCATACTGTTATTAGAGCTCTTTACCTGTACTTTATCAACGGTAGCTCTAATAGAAATGTCTCTCAGTTCTTTCTTGATTGTGAAGGAATTAAAGTGTCTCATGTTACTATTGCTGACTGGACTAAAAAATTTGCACCTCTTTTTCTTTATATCTCTAGATATCTAAAGCCTGCTGATCTTGACTCTTCTGATGAGTGGCATGTTGACGAAACTATAATTAAAGTTAAAGGCAAAAAATTTTATGCCTGGACTGTTATTGATGCTGAAACTAGATTTGTGCTTGCATTACAGAGATAGCTAGGCTGCTTTCAAAGTGCTGAACTATGCTAAGAAACATTTTGGACAACCTCAAAGCATCGTTACAGATAGATATTGGGCTTATAATGCTCCAATTAAAGTTTTGTTCCCTAATTCTAATCACATCAGAGTCGAGTCTTTTGAAGATGATATCTCTAACAACTTAATTGAATCTTTTTTTCAAATTCTTAAAAGTTGGGTTAAGCAACGCAGAGGCTTTGCTTCTTACCAGTCCGCTAACAAGCTTATCGCTGTCTTTATTTTTGCTTTTTAACTTTGTTAGGACAAGCAATGATTTAAACCAGTCTACTCTTGCTCAAGTTGCTGGTATTAAGTACTCTAATCGTACTAGAACTTTTTGGCTTTTAAATGGTAATGCCGCATGACTGCCAAATCTTTTAAAATCTTGCGATTAAGTGAGCTCATTTTTAATAATAACTTAACAGACTCCTGATTTATTTAATACTACTCTTTCTATATAGTATTCTATAAGAAGAACAAAAGTCCTGTATTTAAATCACAATATTAAAAACTCTTAATTCAAGCTTAATTGTAAAATCAAATTGAACTAAATAAAAAACTCCATAGTGGACCCAACTGTAATATAATTAATTCGCCAGAAAAAACTAATTACAGGAAGGGTGCACACTATGGATCACTTTATGATACACCGACTTCCCGCAAGAATAAACACCTAAATGATTTCGAGCAAGGAAAAATTGAGTTACTGCATAAGCAAGGCTACACTCCGTACGTCAGATTGTCTAACGATTAATTTAGCAGCCCCATAATATAATACCTTTTGCGGTATATTACTCCAAAAATAGTAAAATGCAATTTTAAAGAAGGTAGTACTTGCTTGAAGAGCCTTACCAAATCCCTAACTCCCATGATATTAATCAATCTTTTTAGATTATAAGCAAGGCTAATAAACCCTGCTTCAGCATTTACAGAGTTTAGCCCTCTTGTTAAAAAATATGTAAAAGATCTTTTGATAGTTCCAAAAGGATGCTCAACTATAGAGCTCCTAAGTTGTAGAGATCTTTCTTCCTAATGGTATTTTCATGTACTTTATCTATAAACTCTTCATCTTCAAATCTTGCTATAATTCGTCCCGCTTTTGCTGATGTACATTCAGATTTTTTTCCACATTCCAGGTGACCCTTACACACGTAACGTCTATTGTTTTTTCCTCTGTTCTTTCCGTTCCATTTGAACTCTAGTGGATAACCTAATGGGCATCTATAAATATCTTTTGATTTGTCATATTGAAAATTCGTTTTTTCAAAACCTGATTTTGTTTTTAATCAATATTTCTGTCTTTTCATCTGATGCTGCTAGTATTTCAGACATATAAAATACCCTGTATCTGCTAGTGCCGTAATTTTTTGATCACTGAATATACTCCTTGTTTTTGTTATCATATTTGATAATTGGCTCTGATCATTTATATCATTTACTACTTCAAAGTCCACCAAGAATTTATATTTGTTATCGACTACTGCCTGCATATTATAACAGACTTCATATTTTTCATTATTCTTCATAGATTTAGCTTCGGATCGGTTAAACAGACCTGCTTTTTCCCTCGTCTTTAAGTTCTTTTTTGAGGGAATTAAGTTGATCAATTCTAGCTTTGTAACTTTCAACTTTTTCATCCATAACTTGTTTCATATCATGGTTTTCTGGAGTTTCTAGGAACTCATTGATATATTCATCAATTTTAGCTTCATAGTACTCAATTTTCTTTTTAATGATATTTTCGGTAAAATGTTTGCTCTTTGAATTACTGGCTTTTATTTTTGTCCCATCTATGGCAACAATTTCCCCATTTACAAGACCGAAACCTTTTAGCATAAGGGTGAATTCCTTAAATAATTGTTTTATGGCTTTCCGATTAACTTTCATAAAAGCAGAGATTGTTCCATGATCAGGTGTAACTTTTCCTACCAGCCACATCACTTCCATATTTCTAGTTGTTTCCATTTCTATTCTACGTGAAGACCTTATCTTATTCATATAACAATATATGTACAACTTAAGTAAGTGTTTTCTTTTATATGGCTTTTGTCCAGCATTATTGCCAGAATAAGTTTTAAATCCGATTTCTTCTAAATTAAGGCTATCAACATAAGCGTCAATTACTCTTACAGGATTATCTTCACTAACATAGTCATCTAATGTATTTGGAAATAAATTTCTATCTATGCTTTCAATAAAAGCCATCGCTATCAACTCCTTTATTATATAAATTCGACAGCAATGGCTAATTTCATCTTTTTTGTAATAAATATTCGTTTAATTGTTAGACAGTCTGACGCTATTGGAAAAATTTTAAATAGAGCATCAAACACTATTCGAAATGAACTAAAAAGAGGCACAGTAACTCAAATCAAGGCTCTTAGACTATGTCAAATTTATTATCCAGATACAGCTAAAAGAATATATGAAAAGAACCGAAAGAACTGCGGACCTAAATTTAAGTTTTTACAATGTGAAGAATTCATCAATCATGCTACAAATTTGTTTTGGAATTCCAAGTTTTCTTTGGATTCTATTTGTGGGTCTCTCAAAAGACAAAACAAATTCCCTAAACAAACTATGGTATCAACTAAAACGCTTTATAATTACGTTGATGCAGGTTTACTCAATATTAAAAAAATCGATCTACCGCTAAAAACTAGACGCAGGACTAAACCTAAACGAATTAGAAAACATAAAAAGATTTTAGGAACGAGTATTAGCGAACGACCTAAAGAAGTAAATGATCGTCAAGTATTTGGGTCACTGGGAAATTGACACCGTGATTGGTAAGAAAACAAAAACTGAACCTGTGTTACTAACTATTACTGAGAGGAAAACTCGCAAAGAAATTATACGTAAGATTCCTGCTAAAACGACTGAAGCTGTACAAGAAACTTTAGCAAACCTGACTTATGAAATGGGTGATAGTTTTTCAAAAGTCTTCAAGAGCTTTACTGCTGATAATGGTTTAGAGTTTGCAGATCTAGCATCTTTAGAGAAAACTAGTAACACCAAAGTTTACTTTGCACATCCTTACTCTTCTGGAGAAAGAGGAACTAACGAACGACATACCGGCTTGATTAGACGTTTCATCCCAAAAGGGAAGAGTCTCTCTGATTTTTCATCACAAGCAATTGCTAGAGTTCAAACCTGGTGCAATACCTTACCCAGACGGATCCTTGGCTACTTATCTCCGGACGAGGCGTTCTTAGAACAGTGTAGTGTTCTACTGGAGTAACAATTTTTATATTACAGTTGGAAACTAGTTCAATTTAATATTGCAACTTAGAACTCTTAATTCAATTAGTTTATTATTACAAATTGATGTGATAAAATTACTATGACTAATTTTGTATTAGAAAAGATAGGTGATTGTTATGAGTATTGAAAATAAATTATTTTTAGTAGCTATTCCACGAGGAAGACTATTAAAGGTAGCTCAAAGTATACAAGAAAAACTGAACCAAAAGTTTAATATATATACTTCAAAGTTGCCTCCTTTACATGTGACCATTGATCATATTAGTATAGATGACAAATACAAGTATGACAAGGCTATTAAAATAATTAAAAAAGAATGTGATAATAAGAACCCTTTTGAATTATTCGTAAAAGGTTTTAGTTTTTTTGATCCCCCTTATAAATCTATTAATTTATACGTTGAAAAGACTGATTGTTTGCAAAAATTATCGCAAGGGATACATACAAAGCTAAAAGAAGAAGGATTATCTAGCCGGCCTTTTCCTGAAGAGTGGGAGTTTCATATTAGTTTAATTAATACTACTTTTGCTAGTAGGGAATGGACCGATGAAGAATTTTATAAAGCAAAAGAAATAGTCAAGGAATGGAATATAAATATGAAATGTACAATTGAGTGGTTAGAATTATGGAAACCGAAATATGAACCCCATTTAGAAATAGAAGATTTTTTTGAACTTAAAGGTGATGAGGGGTGAGATAATGTCCGATGTATTGTATGACAAAAAATTAACATGTCTACTTTGTAAATATAAGTTTAAAACGAAAAAAGTACGTCATTCACGATTAAGGTTAATTAAAGAACATAGTGATTTTTATAGAGAATATGAAGGTATCAATCCTAACTACTATTTAGTGAACGTATGTCCTAAATGTGGGTATGCTTATACTGATCAGTTTACTTCACCAAAACCTTCTCATAAAGAAGAAATAGAGAAAAAAGTATCTAACAATTGGGTTTCTAGAGATTTTGGTATCGTTAGAGATTTCAACATGGCTCTAGACTCATTGAAGCTAGCTGTTTTCTGTGGACAAATTCAAGGAGAAAAGTATAATATTTTAGCTACTTTACTTTTACATACTGCCTGGATTTATAGAGAACAAAATGATGAGCAAAATGAAATGAGATTCTTAAAATTAGCTAGAGAACAATTTCTTAAAGTTTATCAAGAGGATACATCAAAAGAAGTTAATTTAGCTAAATTGTTGTTTCTTTTAGGTGAATTAAGCAAAAGAATTGGTGGAAGTGATGAAGCTGTTACTTGGTTTTCAAAATTAGTTAGCGATAGAAATATACAAGATGAAAAAATGATTACCCGTGCTCGTGATCAATGGATGCTTATTAAAAAGGAAAATGATAGAACAGGGTAATAAGAACCCTGTTCTTTTTTTAAGAGTTTCTAGGATTTTGAAAAGCTGGAGGAGTAGGAGTTGGAGCACTAAAATATTGACCAGGAGTTGATAGATCGAAGTACAATCTAGCATTTTCATCAACACCAAAATCTTGGTTAGAGCCTTTGTTTTGTACTTTGTTTAGAGCTTCTCTAAATAAAGCGTTATGGGCTTCTTCTCGATTCAATAGGAAATCAATAGTTTCTCTGACTCCATTGTCATTAATTTGCCTGTATAAATACTCATACACCACTTTGGCGCGTTGCTCTGCAGCAATATTAGATAAGAGATCGGCAGCTAAATCACCAGTACTGTTTATATAATTTGCAGTCCATGGATTACCTGAAGCGTCATTGAGAAGAGGAGTTAAGCCACCTAGAACGTGAGCTTGAACGTTTCCTCCTTGAACTGATGTTAAATCTGGGTCATGTCCGTGTAACATATTTATAGTGGTGGCTACCATTTCCATATGGCTAAGTTCTTCTGCTCCAATATCTAAAAATAGATCCTTTATTTCAGGATCTTGGATTCGAAAACTTTGTGCGATATATTGCAGGCCTGCTTTTAATTCACCGTTTCCACCACCTAATTGTTCCTGTAACATAGCAGCATAGGTCGGATTGGGGCGATCTACCTTAACTTGATGAAGTAATTGTTTGTCATGAGTAAACAATTGAGCACCTCCTTTTATAGAGAGTAGAAGCCAAATTGATTTTGACTCCTAATTATATTCTGTTCGAAAAAATTTTAAGTATGTATTAAATTTACCTATAGAAAATTAAATTTGTTGTGTTATAATAATGAAAACTTGTTATTTTTTTGGTATCATAAGGTATGGGTAAAAAGATTCTGAATAAGTTCTTCAATATAAAAGGAGGTAAAATATGCCACAAAGAGGCGAAGCACCAATTTCTGTTATTAAACGACTTCCAGTTTATTTGCGAGTACTCGATAATTTAGTAAAAAGAGATATTGAAGTTGTATCTTCAAAAAGCTTAAGTAAACAAACAGGATTTTCTGCTGAACAAATAAGAAAAGACTTGGCGTTTTTTGGCGCCTTCGGGACACGAGGAACAGGTTATAATACTAACTACTTACGTGAAAGAATTTTAAGGATCATTGGTTTAGATAAACAAACTAATGTTGCGATTATTGGAGCAGGACACTTGGGTACAGCATTTGCACGATATAATATACGTGAGAACCCATATACAAATGTAGTAGGTTTGTTTGATGTAAGTCCCGATAGTGTTGGAGGCGAAATTGAAGGTGTACCTGTTTACCATTTAAATGACTTACAAGATATGATTAAACAAGAAAAAGTTCAGGTTGGAGTAGTTACCGTTCCAGCAGTTCATGCTCAAGAAGTTGTTGATCGCATGGTCGAAGAAAATGTGAAAGCTATTTTAAATTTTGCTCCAGCTAAATTAAATGCTCCTGAACATGTAACAATACATAATGTAGACCTAACTATTGAACTTCAGAGTCTTATATATTTTGCACGTGAAGAACTTTCAGCAGATCGAGATAAAGAAGAAAACAAAGAAGAATAATTTTTATAAAAAACCTATTGACTTCGAAGGAAATGTTATGTATAATGAATATTGTCAATGAGGAGCGCGGGGCTGTAGTGAAGCGGCTTAACACGCCTGCCTGTCACGCAGGAGACCGCGGGTTCGAATCCCGTCAGCCCCGCCACTTATTGCGGGAATAGCTCAGTGGTAGAGCACCGCCTTGCCAAGGCGGGGGCCGCGGGTTCGAATCCCGTTTCCCGCTCCAGATACATGGTGGGATGGCGAAGTCTGGCTAACGCCGCGGACTGCAAATCCGTTATGCGCGGGTTCGAATCCCGCTCCCACCTCCAAATCTCAAATAGTAAAAGTAGGAACGACGGGCTTTCGAAGTGATTTCGAGAGCCCTTTTTTTATTTTGAAGGCTTTGTTAAAGTTTCTTGTTGTTTTCTAGAAAATCACAAATTAATATGTTATAGTTAAAGGTAACAAAAGTTTATAGTATGTGGAAGCATGGAGTAATAATGGGTTAATAAATTTGTAAAATCATAGATAAGCAGGACTCCAGATATAAAGAACAGATAACTTTAAAGGACTTAATATTTTGTTGAAAATATATAATTCAGTTTTTTAATTTATAATTATAATGACAGGAGAATTGCAAATGGGTGAGTAAATAACAGTATATAGTGTATTATTATTAGCATTTGTTGTTGAGAGTATATCAATTTTCAGAACAATAAAACAATTCACATTATTGAAGTTAAAGTTAATATTGCAGATACCAATAAGAAGGTCATATTTGCATTGGTATGTGCCGGATTTATAACAACTAGTTCGGAAACGTGGTGTTAACGTGAGTAAATGTGACTAGATCCTTTTTAACTTTGTATTATTAATGATAGTGATGATTATTTGTATATCTAATTATTTTACAACTTACCATTATTAGACAAAAATTGTTAAAGGAGGCTGACCGATAAAAAGCGAAATATAATATTAAGAGCTGGTTACTCACTTTGCTGGTAAAGTGAGTAAATTAGAGTGAAATGACAGTCAATGGTGTTTATATAAGTCAAATTAAAACTCTAGATAATAAATAAAAGGTCAAAAAAGGATCTAAGATATCTGTTATTTTTACTTCACATTATATCTTTTAAAGCCTATTTTTGTAATAATTAAAATGAAGATTGATAAAAAAATTACCTGCTTCCGGTATACTCAAAATGAATGTTATGCAAGTAAAGGAATTAACTTTGATCATCGGAGCAGAGAATGCAAAAGAAACTTATGTTGAAAGAGATAAGGGTTTTTGGGTGTAGAGTTCGCAATCAATTACTTTTTGAAAATACTAAAAGTTTTTATGTTGATTAGAAATTATTAAAAAAGATTGAGTTAAAAGAAGAAGTACTAGTAGTTATAGAACCAATGGTCAATATTGTTAGACTCTAGCCGTTTTTAAAGCAAGCAGGGATTCAAACTATTTTAGTAAATTTAAACTACATTAAAAAAGTAAGGAATTCGATGACAATATGAAGCTTTAACAGAAGTACTTATTTAGATAGAAAATTATGAAGAAAATAACGGAAGCAGAAAAGATTTTGAGACCCCTGAGTAGAACTGATAACAGTAACAGGATTTTTGGCTGAAGAGTGCGTTTGTAGCAATTTATCTATCGGGAGGTTGTAAAAATGGAGATTTTTGAAAGTGATGGATTGAGAATGTATGAAGATATTGTAGATTTAGCAGCTTTAGGAAATAGGTTTGCAGGATCTACTGCAGAAAAAGAAGCTGGTGAAATGGTTAAAAAATCATTTATACAATCTGGATTTGAAGTATATGAAGAAGCTTTTGATGTATTTTCTTTTTATGAAAAAAAATCTCAGATAAAGTTAAGAAAACCGTTAGAGCTTACACTCGAGACCAGAGCAATGTATTATTCACCGGGTACTGATAAAGATGGATTACAAGGCGAATTAGTTTATGTAAAAAATGGTTTAGAACAAGATTATGAAGGTAAAGATGTTGAAGGAAAAGTAGTAATTTTCCATAGAGATGACAAACAAATTAAAGATCATTTTTGGCCTGAAATAAAGATAGCTTCCAAAAAAGGAGCAATTGGCGCAATTCTTATTAATTTCGATGAATGGGAATTTATAACTACTCTTGAAACTGGCTATTTTGAACAATCTAAAAGATTTTTGCCTATAGAACCAAATCAAATCCCATCTGTTATTGTTAGCAAAAATAAAGGTGAAATGATCCTTGATTTAATGAATAGAGAAAAAGTTATTGTAGATATTTTCGTTAACACGCTAAACGAAAAAATGCGTTCATCCAATATAAGGGGGGTTAAAGCCGGAAGCCAAAAAAATAAAGAAAAAATTCTTATATATGGACATAGAGATTCTGCTGGAACTCCTGGAGCGAATGATAATGGATCAGGAACAGTTATAATGTTGGAACTTGCTCGTCTTTTTAAGGATATAAAATTAAATAGAACTTTAGAATTTTTATCCACGGGGGCAGAAGAACAATTAGGGGCTGCAGGTGCACAGGAATATATAAATAGGCATAAAAATGAACTTAATAATATAAAAGCTGCTGTTGAATTAGATATGGTTGGTAGTGGGAATTCACTATGTGTTATGAAAGGAGGTGAATGGCCAGACAAAACAGTAAATTTCCCAGACAAAGTCTGTCAGTTTATTTACGAAAAAGCGCGGGAACATGGGTATGCCGTGGAATATGGATTCAATGATTTTGGAACACCAGATAGCGGTAAATTTTCAGCAGCAGGTATTCCTACCACTTGGATATGGGGACCTGATGATATTTATTACCATAGTCCACAAGACACCCCTGAAAAGGTTGATCCGAATAAATTGAAAATAGTTTCTGATATGTTGATAAAAGTAGTTTTAGATTTAGATAAACAAGAGACTCTTAATTTTTAGTATGAATAATTGGGTTGTTAAGTTTTTAAAAAAAGATCTTTTGTTTGCAAATTTAAATAATTTCGCTGACTATGTAGTAGTCAGAAGGTTTTAGATCTATTGGAATAAGATGTATCAGCAATTAAGATGGTGTAACTTGATTATTAGGTTTTAAGAAATTCAGGCTTTTGGAGTTGGATTATTTTAAGATGGTAATTTTTAATGATTGGTGAAGTAACATTTTCAAACATATTAATCGTTAAAAGCTCCCATTTAGGGAGTTTTTTATTTGGAAACTTTTTTTATTACAGTTTCGTATAAATTTCATATATTTATAAAGGGGGGGAAGTTAATTGGAAGATAGACAAATTAAAAATGCCATTGAAGAGCGATTTGTATGTAGTAAATGTGAAGGAACGAATCCAGTCTTAAAAGAAATAGCTGTAACTGGAACTGGACTTTCAAAATTATTTGATATTCAGCATAATAAATTTCTTACTGTTTCTTGTGATTATTGTGGATATTCAGAAATGTATGATATGAATATTCTAAGAAATAAAACTGGTCTTGATGGGAATGATCTAGCTGATGTTTTATTTGGTTGACATCCTCTTGTAGTTACAGGTACTACTGGTTAATCACTACTTTAAATTTAGATGAAAAAAACCAGTTATGGAAAGAAGTTATCAAAACAAAACTGGATCATATCCCAATGATTGATAGTACAGGTACTAATAGTTAAATTAATTGAGCTTGAAAAAATATAAAATGCTTTGAGATAATTTGAAGCTAGCTATTTTATTAATAGCTAGCTTTTATTGTGTGTGCCCGGCATGGGTATAAGCTATAGGGTGAAAGTCCCGAACAGCGAAGGTAGTAGCAGCTGTAGCTCAAGACAAGGGTGGTGGAGGTGACTCTATCATCTGAAGGAAGTCAGCGGCAAATTTCCGCCCCGAGGGAAACGAATCTCATACAAGACTAGGCAACACTGGATTAGTCTGCATATCAAGACAAAGTCCTTACTACCGAAGGTGTTACCGAGTAAATGAGGCGGGGATATGGAAAGAAAGTTTATGCCCTTACCCGGGGAGAATCTGCTGGAACGCCACAGATAAGTGGTAAGCATGGTCGAGAGGCTATGTTGAACAGCAGACGTCAGCAGAGGTTATAGTACTTGGTAGCTTAAGATATCAAAGAAGGACCGAACTAATTATGGAGAATCATTACCAGGCGTTCATCTGTCTCAAAGAAGCAGAAAACAAAGTTCCTACCTTGAGAAGGAAGTGGTGATTCCCACGGGGGACTTGAGGAGGGTGGAGAGAACAGATGACACAATCGTATGAGTGATTCACGTAGGAGGTCATATCTAATGTTGAAATTGATCATGTTACGGCAGAATCTAAACGAAGCTCTAAAGAGGGTAGAAAAGAATAAGGGTAGTCATGGTGTTGACAAGATACCCGTCAAATCCCTACGAGTGCATCTCAATCAAAATTGGACTGAAATAAGTGAACAGATTCTGTCGGGTACCTATCAACCAGAAACCGTCCGCCGAGTCGAAATCCCGAAGTTAGATGGAGGCACTAGGGAGTTAGGTATTCCTACAGTAACAGATCGTTTCATCCAACAAGCAATAGCCCAACAACTATCTCTTCTACTCGACGGAACGTTCTCGGAACATTCTCGGAACATAGTTATGGTTTCCGTCCTGGAAAAAGGGCGTACGATGCAGTTAACCAAGCGAAGGAATACATCAAAGAAGGATATCGTTGGGTAGTAGACATGGACTTAGAGAAGTTTTTCGACAAGGTTAATCATGACAGACTCATGGCCAGACTATCAGAGGAAATCCAAGATAGACAATTACTAAGATTAATCCGCAAATATCTTCAAGCAGGAGTTATGGAAAAAGGCCTAGTCAGTCCCAACACAGAAGGTACGCCTCAAGGTGGTCCATTAAGTCCGTTACTTTCTAACATAGTTTTAGATGAATTAGACAAAGAACTTGAAAAACGAGGTCATAAATTCGTTCGTTATGCTGACGATTTTCACATTTATGTGAAATCCAAAAGAGCAGGAGAAAGAATAATACAGTCTATTACAACTTATATTGAGAAGAAACTGAAAACTAAAAGTAAACAAAGAGAAAAGTGCGGTGGATAGACCATGGAAGCGTAAACTACTAGGATTTAGCTTCACTCATCACAAAAAGAACCCTAAGATACGACTAGCTAGTACAAATAATAAACCGTTTTTAAAGCTAAAATTAAACAACTAACATCTCGCAAAGGACCGGATTAGTATGCAGAAAAGAATAGAGAAGCTGAATCGCTACCTAATAGGATGGATTGGCTATTATCAACTAAATGATACTTAAAGCAAACTGAAGAGTCTCGAATCGTGGTTAAGTCGTAGGTTGAGAATGATTAGGTGGAAGGAATGGAGGTTTTCACGAACAAAGGTAAAGAATCTTATCTCACTTGGAGTTTCTCCATGTAAAGCGTATGAATGGGGTAATTCCCGGAAAGCTTATTGGCGTATAGCTAAAAGTCCAATACTACAAAGAACCCTAGACCGAACCTATTGGACTGGTCTAGGGCTTAAAAGTCTTGTGTCTAGATATGAATTCTTACGTCAGACATAATTTGGAACCGCCGTATTCGGATCCGTATGTTCGGTGGTGTAAGAGGGACGGCGGTTAGTCACCGCCCCCTATCTTAATTATTATGAGTGATTTCTCACTGTATATTTATAATGTTTAAATCAGATAATAAAACCGCAATGTTTTATGTAAAAACTTTCGTAAGCGTCAAACTATCCCCACATTGATTTAATAAAAAACTCCCATCTCATTAAATAAGTGGGAGTGCCTGTTATGATTGACTTTTGCTATTTGCTTTGAGTTTTTTGCAACTTGCAGTTTCCTGGTAGATCTTCTGACCAAGGTAAAAATTTATCTAATTTTTCTTGGTCGTTAATGTCAATCTGAGGTAAATTTTCAAATAAGAACTGTAAATAATTAAATGGATTAAGTTCATTTAATTTGGCTGTTTCAATAATGCTATAAATTAAAGCACTAGAGTTAGCTCCTTTAGGTGTATTAGCGAACATCCAGTTCTTTCTACCTATGACAAAAGGCTTTATAGACCTTTCAGCTCTGATGTTATTTAGTTCTAAATTGCCATCTTCTAAAAATGTATTTAGTTTTTTCCACTGATTTAGGCAGTAAGAGATAGCTTTTCCAAATGCACTTTTAGGTAAAGCTTTAGATTTTTGTTCTTCTAGCCA
>NZ_NIQC01000020.1 GCF_002216005.1 Natranaerobius trueperi | reverse complement strand
TTTCAATTAAGCAGCAGAAGTTTTTAGGATTGTCATCGTGCTTTAGAAGTTTAGTTTCTAAAATTTCAAATCCATCTTTGGAATGTTGGATAGTGAAGTTATCTAGTTCTCTACCATCGCCACTCATGACCAGGATATCATGTTTTGTATCAGCCCAATCAATCCCAACAAAGTACATTCTAAGACCTCCTTAAGGTGATGGTATTTAGTAGCAGAGGTAAGCCTTGTCTAGCATCAGTGCTTGAGGCACAACTTCTCTATAGTCCGTAACTGCTACTTATGGTATCCGGGGAAGACATTTCTTTCAAAAGCAGTCGTACTGACTAGGAGTGTTTAGTCTTTCCCCGGATGGCCACCTTTACTTTATTATTACGTGATCCAAGAGGGGCTTTCCTGCCCTTCTATAAATAACTATAACAGACAAGGAGAGTTTTAATGAAGAAATTTAGTTGTTTGGCTGTGCAGGATGAATGGGCGACTAGAAAGTATGATGATAGGCCACATGAATTTCGAAGTAATTTCGCTAGAGATCGAGATCGTATTATGTACTCTAAAGAGTTTAGAAGACTTAGTGGAAAAACCCAAGTGTTTGTAGTAGGATTTGACGATCATTGTAGAACTAGATTAACTCATACAATTGAAGTAGCGCAGATTGCACGTACTATTAGTGAAAGGTTAGGTTTAAATACTGAGTTAACTGAGGCAATAGCATTAGGACATGATGTTGGACATACCCCTTTCGGTCATGTAGGTGAGAGATTTCTAAACTTATTAATGAATGGTTGTTACGAACTAAATGATTTAGATACTAATTTACCGGATGCTGAAAAAGGTTTTAAACATAATTGGCAGGGTATTAGGGTAGCATCTTCTTTAGAAAAATTGAATGAGAACTATGAAGGTGGAGGGTTGAATCTTACTTATTTTACTTTATGGGGGATTTTAAATCATACTAAGAGAGATGCTAAAAAGTGTGATTACGTTGATAAAGAAGAAACCAATGAAGGGGTAGAAGAACTGAAATGCGGTTATAGGCATAAAGATAAAACTTGCCCAAACAAAGGTGAACATAAATTAGATTTTTATAATAAATATGGATCTGATTTACCTGATTCACAAAATTGGTCATATGAAGCGTTTGTGGTTGATATGGCTGATGAAATAGCACAACGGCACCATGATATTGAAGATGGCATAGAAGCAGGTATACTAAAGAAAGATGAATTAGTAGAGAAAATTGAACATGAATTTAAGGACTATATAGATAAAAGTGATTATCATAAAGAACTAATTGAATCTATTAAAGATAAAGAAGAAAAAACATACTACCTGCCTTTATTAAGTAAATTCATAGTTGATTTTTTAACAACAAATCTTATTAATGAGTCAGAAAAAAATTTACGACAATTTCAAAGCGATAAAAGGATTGGTTCAGGGAAATACTTCAAGGAAATTCGAAAAAAACTAGACATTACTGAAGAAAAAGAAAGAATCAATTACGATAAAGAACTTGCTGCAAGAGATAAATCGCTTCGTGATTATCTGTTTAGTAGAATTATAAACTCTCATCTTGCTCAGAAAATGGATGGAAAGTCAGACTTTTTATTAAGACAATTAATAAAAGCTTATACTACAAATCCTCGACAATTACCTGATAGCACAATAATAACTTTATTTAAAAATTTACAGAAGATTATTAATGATGGGGAGTTAAATTCCCATAATGATGCTTCTAAAAAGCTTGAAAGTGCTATAAAGTCACTGGGGAAAAATATCGATCAGCCGGGCGATATTAGGATTGTGCTAAACAAGCTTCATAAAGAAAAAGCTCCTGAATATTGTGTTTGTTTATTGAGAACAATTACCGATTATATAGCGGGGATGACAGATCATTTTGCTATAAAACAGTACAATATTCTTTATGGAACAGATTCGAACTGGCAAGGTATGGTGAATAATGGATTCTAATAATTTGGTATTATAGTATAGAGAAGAGTTTGGGTTACAAGAACCTTGGTATTCAGAAGTTTAAAATGTATTGCTAGTAAAAAAGCTCACCTAAGTGGTGAGTTTTTTGTTGATCAACTATAAAATTTGAATGGACAATCTTTATTAATTTAGAAACAAGCATATGTATACGGAAAGAAGTTGAAAAGGAGGGGGTAAGAAATTGTATTTTAATCCTTTAATAATTCATAATGATGGTAAGATCTTTTTAGTTAAAAACATTGATAATCACTATAAAGTTGCTCAGGTGTTAACTGATTTTGCAGATATGGTTAAATTACCAGAAGGGGTATCTACTTTTGAGCTATCTCCGTATGCGTTATGGTCAGCTGCGGCAAAAGGTTATAAATCAGAAGATATATTGTCTTTTTTAAAAGACAACTCATGTAACGTATTAGATAGAGCCTTAGAGTCGAGGATTATAGAAACTGTTAGGCAATATAAAAGTCTAGAATTATTTCAAAGTAGGGATTATTTAATGTTACAAGCTGTAAGGCCGGAAATAATTGAAAAAGTATTAAGAGACAAAAAAATTAAGGGAAAAATGATTAACAGACCGAATGAATGCACGTTATTATTTGACATTTCAGAGAAAGTAACATTAAAAAAGCAACTATTTAAATTAGAATTATTCGCAATTGATACAACTAATGAGAGGGGTAAGAAACTAGACATAAAATTTCTCAAAACAACTAGAAGTGGTATAGATTTTAAATTTAGAGATTATCAATTACAAGCAGTTAACTCATTTTTGAATAATAAAGATAAAACTGGAGGTGGTGGGGTAATTATAATGCCTCCCAGGTCAGGAAAAACATTTGTAGGTTTAAAAGTGATTGAAAAATTGAAAAAAAATACCTTGATAATTACTGAGAATGATGATAGTGCTGCAAGTTGGAAAAATGAACTTTTAGATAAAACTGATTTATCCGAAGGAAGTATTAGTTTTTATAATAATGACCAAAAAAACCTAGAGCCTATAACGATAACTACTTATCGGTACCTCACCTCAGAAGAACAGCGGATTGATTACTTGGATAAACAAGAATGGGGACTAGTTATCTATGATGATGCCCATAAATTACCTGCCCCTAAGTATCAAAGAACTTCAGACATATCCTCGAAATATAAACTTGCTTTAGCGGCAACACTTGCTAGGAGTGATAAAAAAGGATCTTTTTTATATGCGTTAATAGGTCCTAAGTGGTATGAGATACTACCACAGACATTGAGACAGGAAGGGTATTTAAGCAATATAGAGTGTAGAGAGGTAAAAGTGCCTTTATCTGAAAAAGACAAGGAAAACTATAAGTATTTTAAAGTATATAGTAACGATAATGGAGTTCTGAGACAAATTGCAGCTAAAAACGATAAAAAAACAGATGTTTTTGCTCACCTGATAAGACCACAGAAAAGAACGGCGATAGCTTCATATTATAAAGATATAGCCAAACAAATAGGGGATAATTATCATTTAAACTATATAACTGGGGAAATTGAACCGAACATCAGAAAGGAAATAGTTAAAAGATTTAATAATGGAGATATTGATTGTTTAATTCATACACAAGTAGGTGAACAAGTTAATCTGAGAAATTTAGATGTGATGATTTCTATTTCTTATCATGGGGGGTCAGCTAGGGAAGAGTATTTAAGATTAGGAAAACTAATGGAAGTAGACAAAAGGGATAAAGATGGCTGGTTTTTCTCCATAATTTCTACAAGAACCATTGAAGAAAGTGATTATAAAAACAGACGTAAAAGTTTAATAAATTATGGGTATAGGTTTAAAATACTAGATTCAAGAGATTTAACTAAAGGGGGGTTAAATTTTTGAAGTTAAGGGAGTTTCTTAAAGGTCTGACTTTAGATGAATTAAAAGAAATTGGTCGGGAATTAAGAGGAGTAAGTGTTTTTAATGGTACTGGTAGAAAATTTCTAGAAAAAAAGATTATTGAAAATTTAACTAGCTTAGATTATTTAAACAAAATGATAGAAAAGATGGAGAAAACATGTAATATAGCTCTTACACAACTGGTGTATTTTAATTTCTGCTCGGATAGCCAGTCATTATCTGTTTTACGCAAAAAAGGATTAGTCTATCAAGAAATGCTAGTTCCTGAAGATATCAAAGAACTACTTAAGGATTGTTTGTACCATAAAATTAGGAAGAAATATAGTAGAGAGTGGGAAGTAAGGCAAACCCCTTTTATGAATTTGATTTTATTAACAGGTCTAATTCAACGAGATGAAATTAAAATCAAAAAACTCAAAAATAATGGTTTGAAACCTAGCTTGAACGCGGAATATAAAGAAGCGTATAGACATTTACAAGGAACCTTTCTAAAGCTATTAATCGATTTTTTAGAGAATCAAGGTATTGTATATTGGGTTGAGAAAGATATGGTGATAAATAAAGTAGAATTTAAGAAATGGGTAAAAAAAGACAACTTTACTAAATTTGAGTTATTGTATAGGTGGTTAGATTCTAAAAATATAAAAGTATTAAAAATGGTATCTGCATTATCAAAACTCCAAATAAATTTTGAAGATTGGATTGATATAAGGGTTATTATAGAAGAAGATATACTTAAGACAAAGGAGGCAATTGAAAAGTTAGGACTTATAAGATTTAAGGAAATAGATGAAAATTATTATGTAAAGCTTACTCCGGAGGGGTGGTATTATATCAATAGAATATATCCTGATTATTGGTATAATGAATGCGTTTTAATATCAGCTGATTTTGAGGTACTTATTCCTCATGACTTTGACCCTAATCTTATAGCATTACTAGATATGTACGGGAAATTAAAAGAAAATGATTATTTTTTGGTATTTGATATCGAACCTACTAATTTGAATGAAGAATTTATTGAAAATGACCAGGAAAGCTACCGAACTTTTATTCGAGAACTTAAGCTTAAAAGTGTCTATATGCCGCAGGTGGTAGACTATGAATTAAGTGAGTTTTTAAGAACATAATGAATTGAAATTTGCTCTAGTTCTGGTGTTTATAAGCACAGATCATCATTTAATTTTGATAGTCAACGAAAAACCCAGAAACAATAACATAAATACAATTATAATAACAATAAATACCTAAATAGTAACGCATCGTTGCATTGTGCTTTTGCTTATGATATTATTGTATTATCTGAGGTGATGGTAATGTATACAGAAATTGTTAAAATTATTGAGGGTGGAGTAATAGGAGATAAAGAGAAGGTATTTAATTATGCTCAAGTTTTGGCTGATAATTTAGAAAAGGATGGAGATGCGTCTCTTTCTAAGAAAATACGTACGCTTTTAACTAATAAAAAAACAAGGATGGCATCTTTAGATGATTTTTCAACCAAACCAGTGGATACTGAAAGCCGCATGGATATGGTTGATATTTTTTATCCAGAGACCTTAACTGATGAACCGGTGTTAAAACCTTTTATTGAGGAAGAAATTGATGAATTTATTAAGAGCTATCAAAATAGAGACGAAATATTGCGAGCAGGGATTGAAATGATTAATTCGTTATTATTATATGGACCACCGGGGTGTGGTAAAACCACTTTAGCTAGGTACATATCTTATAGAACAGGGTTACCACTAGTCATAGTTCGATTAGATGGCTTGGTTTCTTCATTATTGGGTAGTACATCTAAGAACATCAGAAAGATATTTAATTATGCTTCTAAGAGGGATTGTATTTTATTGTTAGATGAATTTGATGTTGTAGCAAAGCTTCGTAACGATAGCTATGAGTTAGGAGAACTTAAAAGGGTAGTTAATAGTTTGATTCAAAATATAGACAATTTCAATGAAAACAGTGTTTTAATAGCTGCCACTAATCATCATGAGCTACTTGATCCAGCTATTTGGAGAAGATTTTCTAAAATTATCAATATGGATAGACCCGATAAAAATGAAATAATGTCACTAATTAAATCTTATAAAGAGTATTTAAACAGTACTGTTGTTAACAGTAAAAAGAAACTGAAGTGGTTGACTGATGCGTTTGAAGGTATGAGCCATGCAGATGTAAAGACTGTTATTAATAATGCAATCAAAAAAGCAATTATAAACAAAAAAGAATCTGTTAACAACTGTGATATACTTAATGAAATCTATCTATATAAAAACCATAGAATTGTAAGTGAAAATGAATTTATTAAGTTTTTATTGCAGTATGGTGTAACACACAAAGAAGTAAATGAGAATTTTTCCTACTCACTACGAAAAGTACGGGAAGTTTCTAAATTAGTGGAATGATACGAGGGGGGATTTAATGAAGAATAATGAAAGATTACCCATTAAATTTTTTGCTAAAAGAGAGGTTGATAATCAGCGTGTTGAACCTGGTGGGTCTAGGGATCTACCAAAATGGGTTCTTGATGAAGAAAAACTAGCTTTAAAATCAAAAGCTTTTGTTAGTACTGTTGAAAGATTCAAAGAAGAAGTACTTAAAAAAGAAAGAACCAATTCATTGATACCACTCACTATTAAGACAAGGATTATAGATGAAGCAACTGCTAAAACGCATAGACGCAAAGTGACTGATTTGTTTAGAACCAGTAGTGACAATAATGTACTCGGGCTTGCTGATTCTGATGAATTGGTTGTTAAGTTGGGTGATTCTAGGGCTACAGATGCTATTATCAAAAGATTAAAAAATACAGATAGATATGCGTATGCACTTTCTTGTATAGATGATATTGAAGAATTTACTCCTTTTATTACTGAGACTAATAAAAAGGAGCCAGTGGATTATAAAGTTAAGTTAGTTAATTATCAGAATTATGAACAAAATGTTTCTGTACAGAAGTATTTTGAGAAGTCAATAGCTGAACTTAAATTAGACTTCGTTAAAACGAAATATACTCAAGACTACATTATATATAACCTTAAATCGGTAGATACAGATACTTTAGAAATGTTGAAAAAAGATGAGTCTTTTGAGGCTATTTTTTCGATAGAACCAATGCCCAAGTATAAAGTGACTCTAGATATGGATGCAGACGATGATGAGATAGATGTTTTAGAACCCCAAGAAGGAAAAAATTACGTTAATGTTGGTATTTTGGACAATGGAATAGCAGAAATCCCCCATCTTAAGCCTTGGATATATGGAGAAAGGTGGTCAGCTTACCCAGAAGAATATATCAAAAAGACTCATGGTACATTTGTATCTGGTGTTGTTTTGTACGGAGATAAGCTCGAAGGTAAGGAGTGGGTGGGATTAGATGGTGTTAAGATACTAGATGCTTGTGTTTTTCCTGATACTGAGAAGGAAGAAATAAGTGAAGATGAACTTATTAGAAATATTCAGGAAGTAATACAAAAATACCATAAGGATGTTAAAGTATGGAATTTATCTATAAGTATAACTAGAACTGTTGATGAATTCAGTTTTTCTGATTTTGCAATTGCTTTGGACTCATTGCAGGATGATTATAATGTCTTAATAATTAAATCCGCTGGAAATTGTAAGAATTTTATGACAGGTCGCCCTAAGGGTAAAGTACACGAAGGGGCGGATTCTGTAAGGTCAATTGTTGTTGGTTCAATAGCACATAAACAGTCTGATGATGATCTTGCTGAAACAGATAATCCTTCTCCGTTCACGAGGATTGGAAGGGGTCCCTCATATATTATCAAGCCAGAAGTCGTTCATTATGGCGGTAACGCTGGATTGAATGGCGAGGGACGGTTAGTTAAAACAGGAGTTAAATCTTTCGGGATTGACGGGACCAGGCAGCAATCAATTGGTACAAGCTATTCAACACCGCGTATTTCTGCATTAGCTGCAGGATTATATCAAGAGATGGACGAAGAATTTGACCCACTACTGTTAAAAGGATTAATTGTGCACTCTGCAAGTTATTCGAAAGATTTGAAAATACCTAATGTAGAGCGAGTGAACCAACTAGGTTTTGGAAGGCCTCAAAGTATAAAAAGCATACTTCATAATTCTCCTAATGAAGTTACCTTAATACTACGAGATGAAATATCAAAAGGAGAATTGGTAGATATTATGGATTTCCCGATGCCTGATTGCATGGTTGATGATGATGGTTATTATAATGGCCAAATTATTGTGACGCTTGTGTATGATTCGATACTTGAACCTTCGCAAAGAGCAGAATATTGTCAATCAGATATTGAAGTTAAGATGGGTACTTTTGATACAAAAAAAGACAGGGATACTACAGAAAGTAATATATTAAATCCAATAGGTAGAGAGGGGTCACAGAATATCCTTCTGGAAAGTTGTTATAGTAAGCAGAAACTAAAAAGTAATAGCGATGATTTTGCTTTAAAAGAAAGGTTGCTAATTCAGTATAAGGATAAGTATTATCCGGTAAAGAAATTTGCAGTTGATTTATCAGAGGTAACAGATTCAAATAAGGTTAAGTATCTAACTAAAGACAAAAAATGGTATCTGCATTTAAATGGATTATTTAGAGAACATATAGAAACTAAAGCAGAGATTGAATCTACAAACCTGAGCCAAGAGTTTTGCCTAATGGTTACTATAAAAGATCCTTCTGGTACTAAGCCTGTATACGACAAAGTCAATCAAAAACTTGAAGAATATAACTTCTGGCATAATAATGTAAAACTTAGAACTGATGTTGAAGTGCGAGTATAATCTTGTTTGGCAGTAAATAAAAGTTAAAATGAACAGCAAGCTGGTATCTAGAGTTTGTACATAAGTTGCCGTTCGAGACTTTCTGATATGGTTAAAGAAGTAAATGAAAGTGGTGATTCTATGTGGGATTTTCTGTTTTCACAGGCAGTTGCTATTGAATTATTTAAGATTATAGTAACTGCTTTATTTGGATTTATTAGTTTTAAGATATTTCAGATGTATAGAAATAAAAAAGATAATAGTAGGCTTTATATTCAAATTATTGAGCTTGAAAGAGAAATTGTGAAGAACCAAGAGTTGCTTAGAAAAATTATTGATTACCATTCAAAATATTATTTGCTAGATAGTTTATTTAGAGGAGAAAATACAGAAGGTCTTTATGAACTTTATGGTCTTGTTAATTCATTAAAATTATACGTAAATCAAGATATTGTTTATGGCAAAGGAGAACCTGATGTTGAGGTTGCTTATACAGAAAAACCTCTTGAAATTATTCGGCATTTAAATTGCGAAAGAAATCAAATAGAAGCTGATGGGGAACAATATCGAAGTCATTTAGAAAGCATTGATGCAGACATTGAAAGATACGAATGTAAATCAATATACAACCTTTTGTTGGATATAGAGAATAGGGCGAAAGCTTTAGACATGAAAGATCATGAATTGCACGATCCGATTGAGTACCTAATAGTGAATATTGAGAAATTTAATTCCTTAAAAGGTACTCAAAAAAGAAAAAACCTTGATGAATTCTGCTCACATCTTATAGATAAAAGTAATATTTTTTTGGACTCTTTAAAATTGTTTAATGACTATGAAGATGTATCGAGGATGATTCACAACGATAATGAAAAAGCTTATGAAAAATTTGAATTCAAAGTTTGGCAACAGCAGGACTTGATATTGTTGGGTGTATATAGTACAGAAGACTATTTAGCTTTGGAAGAATATTACCATAAGAACAGAATTATTGAAATTAGTAACTGGGAGATTGAGAAAGCTGAAAAAATGTACCGAGAAATGCAATACATATATGAGATCAGAATTCTAAAAATAAAAGATATGCTTAAGAAGACTCTGGATAAGACGAACTGGATTTTTGGAAACATATAGATTTTGTTTGAAAGGAGAAAATTATGGATAAATGGAAATATGTGAAGGATAGTGAACTCTTTTCTGTATATTTATTAGCTCTTGTAGAACATATTAACGGCAGTTCAAAATTTCTGTATGGTTTAGGATACCCAATTAACGGAGAAGTACCAAAGGACAAATTTTTTAATTACACAATATCAAATAATGGACCAGAGAAATTACAAGTTAATCGTTTGACTTGCTTTTTAACGGGAGATAAGTTAAAGAGTTTTTTAGACAAGATAGAAGAAGGTAAAAACCTTCAAACTATAGCAGGCGAGCTAGAAATTGAACTTGATAAGAAACTAACAGAAGAACTTAAAGGTTTTCACCTGAAAACAAAAGATTATAGGCACAGACCGCCCGTATTTTTAGAAAATAAGGAATCGATTAATTATTACAAGTTAGAGCCTATAGCTTCTCTCGCCAGTAATCCAGTAATTTGTGAATCTATTGTAAATATTGAAAAAGAAAAAGTGATCGACTTTGATGATGGTGGGTATGAACAGTACGACGTGATGGAATTTATTAAGAACATCTTAACTGATGAGCTTTCCTTCAAAATTCCTGGGCCGGATATTAAGAGACTCGGTAATTTTGAGGTATTTTCATATCCCTTTGAAAGTTGTAAAGATGTTAGACCGTTAACCACAAAGGTGCTCAGAGAAGGTAAAGATCACCAACCTACTGGGGTTAAAATTAATATCAAACCGGGGAACTTCAAAAACAAAGTTTATTTAAGGTGTAGGACTCGAAACGGTCAAGTAATTATTGGGGATCAGTTGAAATTTATAAGAGATGCAGAAGCTTCTCAAGAGATAACTTTTCCTATCAATGAACCTTGTAGTGATATTGAAGTCACAGTTTGGGATGCTAGTGAAATTGATAACCAACCCATTAAACTGCTATACGAATATAGGGTACCACTTATGCGTTCTTTGAGTTTTGATATGGGGTTAATAGGTTTGAGGGGAAAACTAGAAGACAAGTGGACTAAAAAACTTGAGAAAAAGAGTGGAGGTCAAAAGGTTAACAAAAAGGTTGAAAGGATTAGTAGAGAAAACTTTCAAATTGGAGGGTTTGATAAAGACCCTTGGGTACCTGCTGGAAGCGAACTTAATCGGCTATTTAAGCATTATTTTCCTGAGAAATCAAAAGCTCAGTTTTTTTCAAAAGGCTGGCAGGATGAAAATACTTTTGTTAAGTGGTTTCAAGATATAGCCGGGAAACACAAGGCTAAAGAGGTTATTATAATTGATCCATATTTTGATGATGAAGCGGTGTCTAAGTTCTTGGCCCTTGCAAAATATAGTGATATAACATATAAAGTGATCACTGATATTGGGTTTCGAGACAGTAATATTGAAGATAACATAATAAACGGTTGTAAACGAGCGGAACCTATGCTTCCTCCTAATATTGAGATACATGGACTATTTAGAAAGAACAGGGGTACAGATCAGATATTTCATGATCGATTTGTACTTCTATTTAGTGAGAACCAGTTAGAACAGGTATATACACTTTCCAATTCACTTAGCGGTGTAGCCAAAAACTATCCCTCGGTAGTAGTTCCTGTTCCAGATGATGTCAGCCATGAAATAGCAGATTATTATTTAAAACTTTTTAACAAATGTGAGGCCGAAGGAATCCCTAAAGTTGAAGTTAAGCTTTTATGGTCACAGAAAAAAGAATCCGTGAGTACAAGGGAAAAGAAGGTAGGCAAAAGTGGTGTTGAGGAATTTCCTGGGTTCGACGAATTAACTAAAGTACTTTTTGATTCTAAAGAAATTCCTCTCGATCAAATTGGGGATGACTATAAATTACAAATAGCTGAAAACAAACAAATTAGATATAAACAATTTGAAAGACTGGGTAAAAGTTTAAATAGTTATTTGAATCATGATAGACATAAAGCATTAAAGCTTTGGTGTGGGATAGCTAACTGGTCGGTAAGAATACCAGGTCATGATAGAAAGAAAATATTTAACTGGTTAAATGAGTTAGATTATAGAGAGGCGTTAACAAATGTAACTAAATTTTGTATTTTAGAATCTATAGAAAGAGAATTTCCTATTGGGGTACAAAATTTGAGATGTGATAATGAGAATATTAGTATAGCTAGAAATTCTTTTCTACCTTTTACTAATATGGGTCAATTTGCAAAATCAATGCTTGAATACCATTTCGGAAGGTATCACTATATTTATTCGGTAAGCATAGCATTTAAATATTTGTTAAGCTATAACTCCGAAGAAGCTATTGATGTTTTAACTCGTGTTATAGAGCAGGCAAAAGAAAAAGAAGGGGCGGTACCGACAGTTGATTTAGCACCTTGTTATATAGTAATTTCAAATTGTGTGAATGAGTTATCGATTAAATTATCTGCTGACATGAATCATAATGAATTCCGTTTTTTAAAGATCGCCTTACAAGCAGAAGCAGACGTCATTAGGGCACTTTCTGTAGCAGCTATTTCTAGTTATATAGTTGGGGGCCAAAGAAAATTGAGAGATTATGGCAATGAGTGGGTTGAAGCTCTTTATTATTTTGATTATTTAAAAGATCCTATGGAAAAAGTACATTCTTTAGCTTGGGTAGCGTATGAATGCCAGGTACTCAGAAATCAAAAAAATGAGAGTTCACTACTTGCTGATAAAATGGAACATATTAAGAAGAAAACTGTTGAACATTTTCAGGAAGGATTTGAAGATGACACTGAATTTCGTTCGATTATGAAGAAATTTTCTGGCCCTATTGAAGGAAGCCATTCCGAAGATTTATGTGATGTTTTGAAGCAACTAGTTGAGTGTAATAAAGTGTCAGTGGAGATGGCGGGAGATTATATTATCAAAGTGTTAAAAGAAAAGGTGAGTACGCATTTAGAATATGGAAATAAATACTCTCTTCCTGTTGACAGTCCTTTTACTTACAATGTTATTCTTTGCTTTTGTGAAATTTCACCACAGAAAGCATCTGAACTTGAGGGTGAATTGAATACATTAATAAATCAGGCTAAAAGAGTATTAATTGAACCATTTATTAAAACTCGGAAGTATGAGAAATGGAAGAGCTCCATTGAAACCCTATGCTGGTGTGGTGCTGCACTCCTATGGTTAGATAATGAAAAAAACAATGTGAAGGAGACTTTTTTAAATATTTACTCATTATTACAACAACATGTTGACGATTTCGATGACAGTTTCGGCTTATACGATATGTTTAAAAAGGAAGTGAAAGATATAGGATAACTTAAGGGTTAGGTCGAGTAGTCAGAAGATAAAGATAATCTTGTAAGACCCTCAACAAAACAAATGAACAGTTTTTTGGTATAAGCAACTAAGCCATGTTGTGGAGGTTAACCTCTAAGATTAGGTTACCATACAAAACTGTATATGTTTGGCAGAGATATTTTTTTGGTAGAAGAGCTAAAAGAAAAAAATATTTCAAATGGAAAGTACGAAGAATTATTGCTGGATGCGTTTAAGGGGATATTGTCTATGGCATAGAGTGAGAAGACCTTTATCGAACTAGAGTTCTGTTGCTGTTTATTGTGTGATATAATTGTGGTAATAAGATATGAAATAGAACAATAAGAGATTTAAATGGGCTAGAATCAAGTGAGTGTATTTAAATTATATTATAAAAGGGAAACGATACTACTGGTGAAAGTCGCAAAGCAACTTTCTTACACAGCATCCCGTTTCCCTATCATTGCAATAGTATATATGTTACTTGTGTATATTATATTAACTAAAACAGTTTGTTTTGTCAATACTAACCCGGTTTGAGGAGGTAATAATTATCTCTAACTCTAAAAGATGGACACATGAAGAAAAGTATTTTTTATTTTATTGGAAATTACTTACTAGTGAGTATTCGTCCGCTTTTTTTACTATCCCTGCTTGTGGAATAAGAAAATTACTTAATGAAGCTATTGAATATCTGCAATGGGATAATAATATGGCAAAAACTCAGCAGGAGAATATATTAAATGAAATTGATCTTTCAATATGTGAGCATCCTATTTTTGAGCATGGGCAATTGAAAGATGAATCAGTACATCTTCGCAAAGCTTTAACTAGTTCAAATAATAGAGAATCATTAGAACCTATAATATCTAGTCTTGTCAAGAAAATTGAAAATTATTCACTTATTAGATATCATATTGATGCTATAAAACTAATATATTCAGACAGTTCTAAACGAAAATACCATAAGATAGATAGGTTGTTGGAAAGCCTGTTATGTGAGCTGTTAAATGAAGGTCACTCAGTAAGATATCTTCACAACTGGTCAAAGGGTGTTAGCATGAGTGAAAAAACCTTCCATGAATTTTTGGATTCAATAATTGATAATTTGGGTCCTGAAAAGAGACAAGAATATCAATGTTACTTGTCGTTTGAGCTACCAAAAGATGGCTCACCGGTTAAATCCTTTAATAATATTATCTATTTGGAACGTCCAGATGATTGTAATGATGATAGGTGGGGAGGTTTTTTTGACAGTGATTTTGATTATGCCAGTGTGAAGGTAGATGCATCAGATTTTCAATATGCAGCTGATTTAGCAGGATATGTACTTGAAAATTTCCTTAAAACAATTGATTTATGTAATAGGAGCAAATCCGGAAAAGAGAGGGCGTATGACCCTTCTATAATGACAGAAATTTTGGTAATAACTAAGGACAACCAAGTCCATAAAACTAGGCGAGTAAAAGCTTATGGACCTATTGAATTAAAAAATGTTGCAGATTTTATAAAATTAATGGATTTTCAAAGGCCTATCAATACAAATACTTATCAAAAAATAAATCGAGCTGTTTACTGGAGCGTTCAATCTAATCAACCATACATCGAAGCTAGCTTAACAAATTTATGGTCTTCTATGGAATCATTATTTTCTGATTTTGATGGTAGGATTATTGATAGACTAACTAGATTTGTACCTTATTACTGGGGAATGTATTATATGGAGACATATACAGGAGTGATGCGAAATCATTTGCGTCAGCTAGAAAGACAGTATAAACATCAAGATGGGCATGTTTTGGCTGCCGTATCAAAGGAAGAAGATTTTTCTAAAAATAATGTTGCAGAGTTTTTAGTAAATAACTACGAGGAATTATTAGCACTCTGTGAACGAGCTGATGTTTTTAAACGCTTACTTACTGATTATGTTTCGCTCTGGATAGATGAAGGTAAGTTATATAGAAGAATCAAAAGAATTTCAAAAGAAGCACAATTTGATTTACAACGAATATATCGTTTAAGGAATAAGTTAGTACATCAAGCGTATATTGCACCGATTGAAATGGCTAGTAACGTAAAACAACTACAGTTTTACTTCAAGATTACAATGAATAATATAATATTTAATTACACTAGATGTCCTAAACTAACAATGGAAGAAATATTGATAACTAAAGAAGAAAGCTATAAACAATATTTAGAAACAATTAAAGGAGATGTTAATGGTCAGTTTGATGAGATTATTTATCCGAAACATTTATATATTTAAAAATCTGTAGGACATAAATAAAAATTGATGGATGGTTACTAGAAGTAAAAGATAGGCTGGTAAAACTATTAGGAAGATTAATAGACGGCCTTGATGTTCTAGTCCAATATAGTTTTAAACTAGACCCTTTTTCTCCTAACAGGATCATCTTGACAATTATTTGGAGGGGTAGGTATGGATAAACAAATAACCGAATTCACTTATATTGATCTTGAGGGGACTGCGAGTTTGACGGAACTAAATGCAATTTGTCACACTGGCAGTTTCATTGCAGATTGTCCAGTAATGGAAGATGGAGAAATAGCTAGTGAAACACAACTTATTGAAATTGGTAAGTATTGTTGTTATTTCGTACCAGGTAGTGATGTTATAACTGGAGATTTGTATAACCTTATAGATATGGCAGATTCAATTAGTGGGGACTGTCTATGGGCTGTAGAACGATTGGTTGATGAAGACGGTATATTAAAAGAAGACTATTCGTTAAGATCGGGTGTATTATTTATTGACTGGTTTGAGATAGTACCCCAGTATGATGAACTAAAAGAAAAAGCTATGGATGTTCTGATTCGGGTTTTGGGTACCTCTGCCTCTGCTGTTGGTTATATTGTTGATTATGATAATAGTGAAAACGAACTTACGGGCCCTTTTTTAGGTAAATTTGATTTTGTAATGCAGGAAACTAATAGTAAAGGTAGTCTTTGGCTTAGAAAGCAAGTTTAATTAAAATGTTTTTTATACTCTGATTGAACTAATAATTTTACAATCTATTTGATCACGCTCCATAGAAATAGCACTCATTGTTCCTTCTTATTTTTTAGTATTTGTAGAATGAATCCATTAAAATAATATCTAGTTGATGTTTTTACAATTGTTAAAATAACAGATGATATGGATAGAGCTAGTAAAATAATAGGGATAAACTCATCTATGACACTCAGAAGACAACGATTTAAGGAACTAAGTAAGGAAAATAACTCCGATCCTGTGCAGTTAAAGAAGTAGCTAATTATAGATCAGCTTTATGGCATGATATAGCTTAGTGAGAGAACAAAAAATATTGACTGCAAAATATTAGAGATACATGTAACTGCTAATCTAGAGTCTACAAATATTGATAAATAAGACTGAACATATTATACCCAATATTCCTTTAACTTCGTTGTCATAAAATAACTAGAAAGTGGAGTTGTAATTATGACAAACATCGGATATACTAAAAGAAAAGGAGTGAACTCTATGTTAAGCTTAGAATTAGCAGGAAAAAGATTTCAAGAATTAAGGTCTAAAAGTGGTTTAACTCAGTCTCAAATTGCTAAATATCTGGAAGTGGACCAGAGCTACATATCTAAATGTGAGAAGGGTGAACGTCAGTTTACCCTGGATATATTAGAAAGGGCTGCGGACCTTTTTGGATGCACAGTAACTTATTTTACTGAAGAGGATATTCAACATGAACCATTAGCTTTAGCTTTTCGTGCCGAGGAAGTAGAAGCAGATGATTTACAGGCTATAGCTGCAATTAGAAAAATAGCTTTAAATTTAAGATATATGGAAGACTGCGTCGCGGAGGCCAAGAAATGAAGAAATTTATTGAACTAAACTCTGATGCAGTTACTTTAAGAAAACAATTTGGGATTGATATGTACTCCCCAATTGATGTGTTTACAATGGTTAAAACAGCAGATGATATGACTGTTGTTTTTTATCCTATGAGTCAAAGAATAAGTGGGGTTTGTATAAAGGATAAAACTAGCAAAATCATAGGAATAAACTCATCTATGACACTTGGAAGACAACGCTTTACTTTAGCTCATGAGTTATATCATTTGTACTTCCAAGATGACCATGAAGTAATAATTTGTACAAGCGATCTAGATAAAAGTAAGGAGAATTTGCAGGAAGTTGAATCCGAAAGAGAAGCAGATATGTTTGCTTCTTATTTTTTAATTACCTACGAGGCTCTGAAAGATTATGTATATAATAAATTAGGGAAGAAAAAATACGAATTAGATCTTAAAGATGTTGTTAAAATTGAACAATTTTTTGGGATAAGCAGACAGGCCATATTATGGAGGTTAACATTTGAAGGATATTTGTCGTGGAAAGAAGCGGAGGAAATGAAAACAGGGATAAAGGCATCTGCCCTGAGATTAGGTTACGATACAAAACTGTATGAACCAGCTCCTCAGAATGAGAAATTTAATACTTTTGGCAAGTATATTGCTTTGGCGGAAGAGCTAAAAGAAAAAAATTATATTTCAAATGGAAAGTATGAAGAGTTATTGCTGGCTGCGTTTAAAGGGGATATTGTCTATGGTATAGAGGGAGAAGACCAGTATGATTAAGGTAATATATTTTGACACTGACTGTATTTCGTCTTTTCTTTGGGTAGATGAAGAAAGGATCCTTTTAGATTTATTTACTGGGAAGATAATAGTACCTAAACAAGTATATAGAGAGCTTTCTAATCCAAGCATTCCCCATATTGGTGCAAAGTTAGACAGACTATGGGAGGATAACAACATTTCGGTTGAGGATATTTTATTTGGTACTTACGAATATAGAGTCTACTATGAACTAACTGAGAATCCTCCAAAAGGGAACTTACAAATAGGAAAAGGTGAAGCTGCTACAATTTCTCTTGCAACAGCAAACAATGGTTTTGTAGCTAGTAACAACTTGAAGGATATTAACCAATATATTTGTCAATACAATTTGGAACTTTTAACAACTGGTGATATTTTAATTAAAGCTTATAATGCTAATATAATTAATGATAGTGAAGGTGATTTTATTTGGGGAAGAATGCTTGAAAAGCGTAGGTGGCTTCCTACTCAATCTTTCACTGAATATCTGTCATTGAATAGAAAAAACTAACCAAGAGTCATTTTGACTGGTAGAGCGACTTTCAAAATTCTTAGTGTTGCTCGCTTTACTTAGGAGTAATTATTAGAAAATTCGGATATTGAAATATTAATACTTTTTATAGAGGTGAAAAAATGAGAATTAATTCGAAGTTAAGGTTATCCGTGTTAGTGATTTTTAGTATACTTCTTATCCCGATTATTGTTGCTTTTATAATGGAACTGAACTTGACCTGGAAAGTAGAAACTGACAATGATTGGATTGGATTTTATGCTAGCTATCTAGGTTCAATGATTGGAGTATTTGGTGTGTTTGCTACCATGAGAATAGATCAGAAAAAAAGAGAAGAAGAAAAGAAAGACGAACTATTTTTTAACAATATAGATTTATACAATAAAATATTATCTTCTTTAAGTGTTGAGAAACTTACCAAACTAAAAGAAAGACTTTCTGAACTCAAAAAGGAGAGTAGCTGGGATATGATTAATACCTCTACAAAACGGAGGTTAAAACAAATTGAAGGTAGTTTGGATTATAGTGACGAAACTTTCGGGTTATCTTATGCAGTGAGCGATTATATAAGTAGCAATCTTTATAATGAACTAAAGGTTACTCTATATAGCCAAGTAGATGAGTTTAATGAAGCGGTAGAATATGAAGATGTTCTAGTTGAGATACTCAATGAAGTGACAAGGATTGTAATTAATGATTCTGACATAGAAATCGTATATGACGATTATATTGAGATTAGTGTATCGAAAGATAAGTTACTAGAAAAGTTTGAAAAAAACGACTATACCAAAGGGTATAGCAATCAGATGGACAATATTTATGCAAAACTATTACAAATAAAAGAATCAAAAGAATGGTCTGAATATATATCTAGGCGAGTATCAATATACAATCAAATAAATGAGTTAAAGAATTATATAAACAATAGAATTGATAAAGTACTTCATTATTAAATTCATTGGTGGTTCTAAGAGATAAACTGTTTACTATCTATAATTCTGTATTTATTCATTTAAGTATAATTAAAGATCGGGTAGTTAGAAAATGCTTAACTGTAAAAAAAATTTTTACAAGATGTATCTTTTGTCACTTCATTGTTTTATAATATAACTAGGAGGTGTATAGCATGTCTATAGAATTATTGTTTGAAAACAGAAAAACAGTCGGTAGAAAACTGTGGCTTGTCATTAAAGATAATGGATATACCAAATCTTCATTTTCAAAACTGACCGGTATTTCTCGTCCGACTTTAAATAAATTGATTGATGGTGATATCAACAATCTTGCTACTTTTGAAAATCATTTGCAAAAGATTTTTGATAAACAAATAATCAATGCAGATAAACTATTGAAGTATTCTCCTAAGTATCAGGAAAAAGAAGAAACCAAGCTTGCTCTTTCAGATAATGCTCCTAATGAGCATTCCCGTAACTCTAGGGCACAAAAGATGTTCGATATTCTAGAAGATATAGTTCACTTATGTGAACTATACCAAACTTAGGCGGTGTTATTTATGTCTATTAAACCTATAACAAAGGATTGTCTTGAACAAGTTATGCAACAAAATAGTTCAATTAAAGAACAAATATATGGATTAGTTAGTGACTTCAATAAAAGATTCAATAAATCGGGTTTGACGGCTCAAGAAAAACAAGCCTTTTCAGTTTTAAAAGAGAATAATTTAATTCAAATTCCTATAGAGGATGAACACTGGGGCGGAGCCATAATTGCAAAGGGGGGTATGAAAATACCCGTGATAAATACAGCCCAACCTAGAGTATATCAATATTTTGTGGCATGGCATGAGATTTATCATCTTCTTTATGATATCAATTTAGATGAAAAAACACACAACGTTGCAATTGATATGGATATAAATGAACGAAAAGCGGATTACTTTGCAGCTAAGATGATTTTTGGTGATATATATAAATATTACTACTCTTTAGAAGATGAGAATGTAATAGATAGGATTATAAAGTGTATGGATGCTTACAAAGCGCCATATAAAGCCACCTTAATAGAGCTCTACGAGCAGGCAGTTGAAGTTTATGGTGATATGGATTTAAAACATACAGTTCTAAACCACTTTGATGATAAGCCTAAGAATCTGGAAGGTAAGTTTGAAGGTTTAGAACTAGACCCGGAACTAGTTAGATCTTCATTTGTCATAAGTTTTGGAGGGCTTGAACAAAAGGTGAAAAAAGCTATAAATCAGAATACGGGTGTTTCATATCATAAAGATAATTATGAATTTTTAATTGAATTAAAAAAAGAGATAAAAAAAGAATGGGAGGACTTGTCTAAATGAAAGGAACTATAGATGATTTTAAGAGATATCTTTCAATGGACAAGTCCATAAAAATATGTATTCTTGATAATTGTTCTGTAGAATTTTTAACTCGAGTACAAAATGAAATTTCTTATAAAATGGTTTTCGCTTCATATGATATTATACTGATACCACAATGGGTGTGGAATGAAGTTACAGACAGTAATAACAGGGTGAATTATATAACAGAGTTGCAAAATGCTCTTGAAAGAGTAGAAATTATAAATGAACAGGATTACACAAAATTAGTAGATTACAAAGAAGCGGAATTGTATTATTTGTTTCAATATAGCTGTGATTATATAGCTAGGCTTGTTAGCTTTATGAAGAGAAAAATTACCAAAAATAGACCTCTAGAGGAATTAGAACCTTACGAAGAGTGGCTTACAACATTTTATGAACAAGGATTAGATGGGAAAGAACTTTCCAACGGTAGAAAACAAAAGAAAAATGCAGGTGAAATATCTATTGCTGTTTTGAGCCATATACTTTCTTTTTACTACACAGAGCTTGTAGACACAATTACTGTGTTTAGTAATGATAGGGACGCATACGAATTTATTTCTAGTGCTAAAAGAAAGTTTCGAGAAGATGAGAAGTTTAAATATAGAGAATACATTTCTATAACATTTAAGTCCAATGATTGTCTGATCTATGAATGGAAAAATTCAGGATATATCAATGAAGGAAAACTAGACGCTTTTGTAAGGGAATATCGGCAAATGAGAAGCACTAAGTTTACCAGGATGAAACAAGATAAATCTGTGGAAGAACTAGATACCACTATTGATAATCAGACTTTTTTGGAATTTCTTAATGATGAAACAGTACATATTATATTTTAAGTATAAACAGCTCTAAGTGCTGTTTATAATCATTAATGGAGGCGATATCAAGTGAAATCATATATTGTAAGAATAGAACTAGAGGAATCAGATCCGTTAATATGGAGGCGTGTCATTTTGCCGGCCGGAGCAACCTTCAAAAGATTTCATGATATCATTCAGAATGTGACTAACTTTCAAAGTGGGTACCCACATGAAGATTATCATCTGTACGAATTTGACTTGACTGAGGAGAATAAAATAGTCACTAATGACGAAGAGGCATATCTTGATCACCAGCACTACAAGAAAAACAAGAAGATGTATCAGGAGCGATTGAAGAACATGCCACCACAAATGTATGAATTTGAGAAACATCATCAGGAAAGGTTGAAAATAGAAGTCCGTAAACCTACGGGAATAAAGATAGATGACTACCTGGAGAAATACAAGGAAATCAGATATAATTATGATTTTGGTGATAACTGGCAATTTACTGTAAAACTTGAACAGATTGTTGATGATTATTACTTTGGTTTTCCAACCCTACTAGATGGAGCGGAAACTGCACCTCCCGAGGATGTAGGTGGGATACATGGTTTCTATGAGTTTTTAAAGGCTTACCGTGATCCCAAGCATACGGATCATGACGACATGAAAGAATGGGCTGAATCATTAGGCTTTGGAGAATATGATGTAGATTGGATTAATGAGAATCTCAAAAATGTCAAATATCAGAATACTGAATGGGATAAAATTAACCATACTCGGTATCGGATTGTTGATGATAAGTATCGGAAATAAGAATAACTCCTTATTTAATATTACTATTTTGTTAGGACAACATCCTTCGGTTGGGACAAGTTGTTATACAAAACAGAAGCCACCACAAGTTAGGTGATGTTTTTCGCAGCTTTAGTTGTTCATAAAAGTTTCCCGTATTCCAATTAGTTCTCCGAACCAAAAATGTCTTCGAAGTTAGCGGAATTTTTTCACCAGCAGCAATAGCATCTGCTTCTTCAAGCATATTGGTAACAGTATTTTGATATTTTTGGTCTGTGTTTCAAATTCTAATATTAGTTCAGCACTGAAATAACCTTGGGTAATAATGTCTTTCAGAATTTCTACCGAAAATTTATAAGAATCTCTATTGGCATAAACAAAGTAAATATGGGAAACAATTACCCATTTTCTAAAAACATGAGTAAAAAAAAGAAATTTTTACTCATGTTTTTGAGTGAAGCTATTTTAAAGGTAAGTTAGTTTCTATTTTTCAATGTTTAAAGGTAGCCAGGAACAGGTCTTAGGTTGAAGTATTCTAGTTTTTTATGGAGTCAACATCTTAATTTATGAGCTTTGACGTCATTCTCCTTATATCAAGAAGAGATACTTTGCCTGCTTTTTTTAAAGGCAGATAATCTACTAAGTGACTTGGGTATCCCACAAAGGAGGAAGACTTACTAGGTGGGGATAGTTTGACGTTTACAGTATAAAAATAATTGGTTATATTTAGCAGGATTACGCTAAATAATTAAGAATATATAAAGCAATAGAATGATAAAAATATTAATATCAGAGGGATAGAATGATAAATAAAAATTTGTATTATGTAACTTCTGTACAAAATGCTGAAGATATTATTACTTCTGGGTTTAGAGCTTCGTTAAGAGATAGACACTGGCTAGGTGATGGTTATTATTTTTACGAAGAGACATTTTTTGCTTTTAAATGGTGTCTTGAATTGTGTAGTGATTGTTATGGAGATGGTGTAGAGCTTTCAAAATTACTAGATAATTATAAAATAATAACTGCAGAAGTATCTATAGATGAAAAAAGGGTGTTCGATCTTAAAACTGTTCAACATAAGGAGTTATTTGACTTATCTTTTCATGAATTGCGTAAGAACCCGGGAAAAAGAAAAGCTGAAGAAATAAAAGGTTATTGCAGTTTTTATTAGAAATCATAATAATTATCGTAACACATCACTTAAGCTCAATTATGTTCCTGAAAAACAATATTGTGTAAAGAATTATTCAATCGTGAATAAGCTTAGGAAATATGAAATAAGTGAAGAAGATTTACAAAGCTATAAAAGTATTTCAGAAAGCTTGTATAAGGGGAAACTCCCAGATATGATGTGTTATGTAGATAGGGAAAGGACGTATTACAATAAATTTCCCATCAAAGGGGTGGTAATATGGATATAAAAAAAATGAAACAAGAAATTAAGGATCATTTTCCCAATTTAACTTCGAAAGAAGTTGAAGAAAACTTAAAAACTGCCGGGATTGATGAAGTAGAACAGACAGAGCGACTGAACTCTAGCGAGGTTGTTGAAGTACAGTATCATACTGAGCAATATAAGTATTCATTTAATTATGATGATGAATTTGAATATTTATCATATGAGATAAGTGGGGTTGCATAATGAGTGGACAAACCTAAAACTTTAAAAGTGCTTTGATTTTTGAAAACTATGTAGTTGACCACTTTAATTTTGTGGTTAATGAATTAGAACTATTTAAAGAAACTAAAGAAAATAATACCCTTTTTACTTAGAGGCGTCATTATCTGGGTATTTCAATATTCAAAAACTTGATGATAAAGATAAAAAGTGGATGTTAGAAGAAAATGCTGTAGCAATTTTGTTCCCTTATTTACGTGCCTTAATTATTACATTTACCTCTAACGTAAATGTGCCACCTTTAATTCTTCTAACAACTTATGTTAAAAACTTAGCTAAGAAAACTAATGAGATATAAAAAAATAGGATAATAGCTAAAAAATTCCGAACTTGAGTAAGCTTCGGAATTTTTTTCGGTTGAAATAAGAGAGAATAAATTTTTGTTTGAAAAACCTATCAGTTTCCCAAAGATTATAAAAACTTTAGCTCTTTTTAGGAGGTGTGGTATGTCTGATATAAAAGATAATAATGACCTCACCTATTATAAACAGATCTACCAGGAGCTGAAGTTAATTCTTGATGCAACATATGATGAGATTACCATTACCGATGGAGACGGTGTCTTTCTTAGAGTTAGTAAAAGTTGTGATAAAACATTTGGTATTAAAGATACTGATATGATTGGTACAAGTGCTTATGAACTAGAAAAACAAGGAATATTTTCTAAATCATCAACTGTAGAAGTTTTAAAAAAGAAAGAAGAAGTGACTCTTGTTCAGACTACTGGGTCAGGGAAGCGTCTAGTAGTAACAGGTATCCCCATGTTTGATAACTCAGGAAATCTTATAAGAGTACTTAATATCTGTAGAGATATTACTGATGAAGATAAGTTAAAAAAACGATTAAATAAAATGGAAACAAGTTTAGAATGGTATCGTAATGAAATTCGTAAAAATAGATTAGAAGAATATAATCCTATAGTTTCTAATAGTTCACAGATGAATTCTGTTATGGAAATTGTTAATCAAATGAAAATCTCTCAAAGATAACTGATTCTGGAATGATTTTAGTACCTAGTCGAGACGGTGTGAGTCATACACCAGAAGAATATACTGAAATGGATGACATTTTTAAAGGGATTCAGTTATTGGCTAATACTCTTTTGAGTATAGTTTAGAATAGAAACGAATAATATTTAGTAGAAGAAGCTCTGGATAATCTTGGAATTTCTTCTACTAAATTTCTATTATCAGGTGTGGATGATAATTTTAATGTTGGTTATTTGAATAGTTTATAATCTCTAAAACTTGATCGTTAATATTTTTTAAATTTAATAAAGCAGATATATTTGATTCCTGTATAATTTGTTCTTTAGTTAGATTCATTATCTCATCAGCTATATCAGCGTCTTCGATTTGTGAAAGTGAATCTGAAATATTGGATTGGTAATTATATAAGTTATTATTTGTATGTTCTAGTGCATTAACTTGAGACCCAACGTTTGCTCGTTCTGAATTTACTAAATTAATAGCATTATCAATATCTTCAATAGCTAAATTTGCTTTTTCTTGTGTTTCTATAGAAGTATCGTTAATATTTAGTGTTTTAGTTGAAATACGCTCTAAACTAATATTGAAATTATCACCACTATTTGGACCAGTTTGGATTACTAAGTCTTCATATTTCTTTTTATTTTTATCATCCGGTTCATCGGGTTCTGTTGTTTCTTCTGTGTGACTAAATTTAGCTATGCTATTACGTTTTTGTATACTTATATATTCGTTTTCATTGGTTTGTTGTAATCCTCTTACTAGGTTTTCGCCAGAGGGCATTTCTTTTTCCCATATAATGTCACCATTGTTGTCTACTTTATGCATTTTTTCGGAAGCTCCTATCAAAAAGTTTCCATCATCTGTTTTTCTAATAGTATCTCCAGTAAAATCTCTTGTATCTACATTGTAGTTGATATTATCATTTATAATATTTATGTTTTCTCCATTCGAATCAATTTTGTATAAGCCTTTTTGACCTAAAGCTAAATAATCTCCTGAATTTGTTTGTTTAACAGATGTAAAAGCTTCTTCTTCCATTTTAACTTCCCATAAGGGTTCACTATTTAATTCTTCATCAAATTTCATCGCAAAACCTTTATTAGGATCGTTTGTAAAAGATTCTTCCCCTACTACCATATAACCACCATTATCAAGAGTTTGTATGTCATACCCATAGTAACTACCAATATAATCATGGGTTTTATACGCCCTTTTTTCTGATTCTAAATCACTATCGAACTGTTCTATAACTAAGGAACTTATTTGAGTACCTGAACCTACAAAACTATCCCCTTTTGATTCTATAGAATATAATACATCATTGGTAGCATGATAGAGATCAGAAGACTCTAAAATATTTCCCTTACTATCAAAAATGTAAGCTATTGTAGAACTACGATCATTATTAGATTCAGCAATTGCTACATATTTATCTTGATCTAGCTTACTGATATCATTGATTCTATTATAATCATCAAACCTATCTAGGTCTTTTTCCCAAACTAGCTCACCGTTTTGGTTTATTTTCGCTAACCAACTATTACTGTCTCTAAATTTCCAACCACCACTATTACCGCCTACTATATAGTCACCATCATTTGTAAGTTCTATTGAATTAATGGATACATCTGACGGTAAATGTTTTTCCCACTTCAAATCAGGAGGAGAGTCATTAAGTTTATTATCGCTAATTTCATTTGGAGATGTAACATTTTGCAGCTTATGATTTTTATTTAACAAATTTTTACCGTTAAATGATGTTTCTTTTGCAATAGTTAAGATGTTGTTTTTTAACTGTGAAAATTCGTTTTGTAATCCTTCACGATCTTTGTCAGTTAAAGTATCATTTGCTGCTTGGACTGATAACTCTCTCATTCGTTGTAATGAGGAGTTTATTTCTTTTAGCCCACCTTCAGCTGTTTGAAGTAAAGAGATGCCGTCTTGGATATTTTTCTGTGCTTGCCCTATACCATTAAGTTGTCCTTTTTTTCTTTGTGAGATTGAAAGTCCTGCTGAATCATCTGAAGCTGAATTGATTCTTTTTCCCGTTGATAATCTATTAAAAGATTTTTTGATATTATTTTGATTTTTAATATTTCTGTTTAACATTTTCCTTGGTAGAAAATTGTTTATCTTCATGTACTATCCCTCACATAAATAATTTTTAGAATTAATTTTAGGAGGAGTCGGTTAGAATTACCCTATAATGAATATCCACCTATAGAAATGAAAAATCGAGGGGCAGTATTTAGCTAAAAGAAGCTTCCTAGATTTTTCATTTACCTGACATATATTTTTTACCTTGACCTACTTTACTGTCTTACTATCAACCTCTAATTGTTTTTTCAGAAATGAAAAATCAGTTTTAATAATATCTTCTAATTCAGTTAATTCATGATTTAGGTCTTGTCCGTTTGTAGTGCCTTTAGTAATAAATATTTTATCATGGGTAGTTGATGACATTTGTTCTTGTTCTGTAAATAGGTCTTCGTAGAGTTTTTCTCCGGGGCGGATGCCTGTATAGGTAATTGGTATATCTTTTTCTGGTTCAAAACCTGATAGTTTTATTAGGTTTCGAGCTAGATCAACAATTTTAACTGGCTCACCCATATCTAAGACGAATAGCTCTCCACTATCACTCATACCTCCAGCTTCTATAACTAGTTGAGAAGCTTCTGGTATAGTCATGAAGTAACGGGTCATGTCTGGGTGTGTTACTGTTACTGGTCCACCTTGTTTGATTTGTTCTTTAAAGTGTGGTACTACACTTCCGCGACTGCCTAGTACATTACCGAATCTAACTGCACAGAACCTAGTGGTACTTTCTTTAGATAATTTTTGGATTATTAGTTCTGCTACCCTTTTAGTTGCACCCATAACGTTTGTTGGGTTAACAGCTTTGTCTGTTGATATGAGAACAAATCGTTCACAACCATAGGTTGAAGCTGCTTCAGAGACGTTTTTGGTACCAAATATGTTGTTTTTTACAGCTTCTATAGGGTTTTCTTCCATTAAAGGTACGTGTTTGTGAGCAGCTGCATGAAACACAACATCTGGTTTTTCTTCATAGAAGACTTGAAAGACTTTTTCTCTATCTTTTATGTCTGTTATGTTTGGATAAATCTTATCTTTTGGAAATTTAGATAGTAGTTCTTTATAGATATTAAAGATACTGTTTTCACCATGGCCTAGTATGATAATTTTACTTGGGTTAAAGTTTATAATTTGTCTTACTAGTTCTGAACCTATTGAACCACCGGCTCCTGTAACTAGTACTGTTTTGTTTTGAAGATAACCTGCTATTTGGCTTATGTTTAGGTTTATCGGATCTCTTTTAAGTAGGTCTTCTATATCTACATCACGGATACTATTTACAGAAACTCTACCAGATATAAGATCGTGTACTGCTGGGATTATCTTTGTTTTAACTGAAGCATCACTACATTTTCGGATTATATTTTTAATGTTTTGTTGTGATGCTGAAGGTATAGCAATGATCACTTCATCAATGTGTTTTTTTGTACAAACTTCTTTTAGTTTATCTGTAGAACCTAATACTTTAACTCCGTTAATTCGACAACCCTCTTTTTCAGGATCATCATCTAAAAAACCTACTACTTTTACTGAAAGATCTTCTTGGTGGCGACTAGTTTCTTTTAAAGCCATATTACCAGCATTACCAGCTCCGACTATTAAAACATTTTTGGTGTTTTTTGGTTCAATCTTTGAGAGTCTTAACCGTTTATAGATATTTAGGATTCTAAATCCTAAACGATAACCACCAAGGAGTACTAAATTTAAAAACAAACTTATTAGATAGATACTTCTTGGAAACATAGCCCCAAAAGATACTGTGATGGAAAATACAGCAACAGTACCTATAGTGATAGCTGTACCTAAAACTATCACATCATGAATACTAGCATAATTCCAAAGCCTGTGATAAAGGCGAAAGATAGCACAGGTTAAGATAAAGATAAGTGTCATCCACCAAAAGCTATCTTGAAATAAAAGTATGTACTCTTCTGGGATGAGACCATCAAAACGAAATAATAAGGCCATGATAAATGAAAGATTAAATAAATAAATGTCTACTATGACTTGAAGCCCACGTTTTAAATATTTCATTGTCATGTTTAATCCCCCTTTAGGGTTAAAGTGGTATATTGTAGAAAATTGCTTTGTATAAAATTCTAGGTAAAGATGTTAACTCCTTCCAAAGAATTGAATAAACTTGAATTATGGTTCATTTATCTTGGTACGTTATTAAATTTTTATAATAACATTCACAATTGAGACTACCATTCAGGTTAAAAAATAGAACATTCGGGTTAAAAAATAGAACATACAGGTTTTTAGGTAGGTGATGTTTTATAATTTATAGAAATAAAATTATATATTAAATTTTTAAGAAAATTTGCTTCATATGGGTTGTTTGAGAATTAGTAGAACTACTTTTAAAAATTTGATTCCTTGGTTGAACTGTAAAAACATTCGGGGTAAACTAAAAAGTCTAACCTTAACTCTTTAAGGGGAGGAGGTGTTCACAATCAAGTTGTATGTGGGTATTGTTGTCAGCTTTAAAAAACTTGATATCTTTTTATAAATTAAAATGGCAATAATATTGAACTACGGAAGTAGTTTGATTATCCTGAAAAAGCTCCTATGAAATTATTTCAATACCCGGAGGTAAACAAAATCCATCTATAGTGGGTTATTTTTTGTAGGCAACTTTATGTGTAAGTGTTTCTAAAATATATTATATGAGGAGGTTAATTTATGAGAAAGTTTGTTCTCTTGTTTGTTGTAATGCTGGTATTAGCATTAGGTACCAGTAACGTGCTTGCAGAGAGTGTGACTGATGAGAAAAAAGCAGTACTAGTAGAGGACGGATCTACCAGGGTAGTTACTCATGAAGAGTTAGACGAATTATATCCGAAAGAAGTAGAACTAGATGAGAATAGTGTAACAAAAGTTGATAAAAAAGATTCTATAAGCCCCAAATCCATCACATTTTATGAATATGTAGAAGAAAGTGCTACTGAAGACATTGATTATAGTAAATCAGAGCATGTCACACCTTGGATTGACGGTTCAAAAGATGGAGCAACAGTTTCTTATGGGCAGAGTAAAACATTTTCTAGTTCTTTTGATATAGGTCTATCATCTTCTCAAATAAATGTAATATTAGGAGAATTAGGAGTGTCATATAAAGAAACTACATCTAACGATGAAAGTTTTGGAACCACTTTTAATATAAGCTCTGGTGATGTTGCTCGTGTAAGGTTTGCTCCTATGGTTCGTGAGTCAGAAGGAAAAATTCAAACCTGGAGACAGCTAGAAGGACAGGCGAATCCTAGGCTCAGATCAGAAGAAGCTGCTTCAGCGAGTGTCCTAAAAGAAGTTGGTAATTTTGCAGATGGAATATATTATCTAGAATACAAATAAATTTGAAGTCAGATCTAATGAAGTTGATTAAATAAATATCATCCTATACTACATATTAGGATGATATTTATTTTCTTAAGAAATAATTGAGAAAGGGGGGAGTATGCATAAATCTACAGTTTTCTTTTTTTTAATGATGTTGATATGTATAACTTTAATTGGTATAAATAGCACTGGCGAAAAGGAGCCAACTTATTATACTTCAAAACAATCAGCTATCGAAAATTTATTAAAAGAGAATGATGAAATCCTTACATCAATTAAAATTAACAATTTTCAAGAGGTTTTAGTGATCTATGATAATAAGAATGAAGCAATATTTTTATCTACAATAAGTTTAGATCAAAGTGAAGATGCTTTTTTTATAGAGGATCAAACTAATAGATGGAAAATCGGGGGTAAAACACCGTCTCTTGCTAATAGTGAATATAGTGTAGGGGAAAAAGATATAAATTTATTCTTTTGGAAAGGAGATGAAAAATATGAAAAAATCATGGAAGAAAACGAGATGATCAAAGATCACGAAAACAATATTGATAAGTTTAAAGATGATGTTTTCGTTTTAATTGAGTCTGTCAAGTAATTGGTGTGAACATTTCGATAATGACCTATAAGAATAACTTAATTACAGGATGAAATGCTGGATAAATCGAGGAAGATTCCTTAAACAAGGGGATCATCTTCCTCGATTTATCATTTTTATTGTTGTATGGTAACTAGTGAGTAAAAACTCCTGGTATACAACTACCAAAGAAAATCCTTCGAAATAAATGCTTAATTGTCCCAGTATTTGAGCCCAATTTTTTGTTCTCATAGTACATTTTTTAGTGATATCTACAGTCGTTTTCACAATTTTCTAACTTCTCTAGTTCGTATTTACTTTCCCATTTTTCTTCAAGGTTATCTAGCTCTGTTAAAGCTTTCCTCAGTCGGTGCTCTATAAACACTTTAAGATCGTTACAAAATTCTTTTCGGTCTTTATATGTATAAGCAGTTGTATTTTACTGTTTTATCCCAACTTTCTATAAGTATCTGCGATTCAAATTGATGTCACTCTTAAATTTTAGGAAAGTGGTGGAAGGAATAACGGGAAATATCTAGAATAATATTTTGGAGCTTAATATAATAATAGAAAGGTGTAGTAGATATGTTTTTAATAAAGGAATGGAAAATAATATCAATTGTTGTTTTAATGTTTCTAGTAATTGGTGTTGGGTATCATTTTGTAACATTACAAGATGGTTATAGTAGTACTGATGTATTATTAAAGTTTGAAAATATCCATAGAGGTATGTACCCAGATGGTATAAGCTTTAATAAAAATGATTTACTAGATGATGAGATACTTACTAGATCTATTGAAAATGTAGACAAAGATTTAACGGTATCAGAGTTAAGAGGTCATTTAGAAGTCGAAGGGGTATTTCCCGATGATATTAAGTCTAGATCGGATGAGGCGGTAGATGGATATAATCCAAATGAATATAGACTTAATTTATATGAAGGTGAACTTCTTGGACTGTCACAAGAAGAAGAGTTTTTACTTTTAGAAAATATAGTAAAAGAGTTTGAAGAAAAGTATCAAGTTCATCTAAGTATGGATTATCCTCTTCCTAAGTCTTATAGACAAAATGTAGAGGAAGTTTTACAAGATGATTATCCTTTTGTTCCTTTAGTACTAGAACGACAAGTAGAAACACTAATAGAAAATGCAGAGCATTTAAAGGATATTGAACCAAACTTTGTCTCTGAAGAACTAGATCTTACTTTTAGTGATATTACATATCAACTAGAAAATCTAAAGGATAATAATATCAGTAATATTAGATCTATTATTCAAAAACATAATTTAACAAATGATCCAAACAAAACTTTAAATCGATATGAAAGTGTTTTACAAGAACTAGAACATGAAATATCTGAAAAAGAAGAACGTGCTTCTTATGCAAGGGACTTATTACACCAGATAGAAGATGGTGAATATAGTCCTGAAGGTGAAGAACAAGAAGCAAACATTATTGAAGACCTACTACGTCAAGATTACTTTTCTGAAACATTAGAAAGATCATTAGATGAAGGAGTAGAAGCTGAAGCACTACAAGCTGAATTTTACTACTACCAAGATATAGTAACTAGTTTAGAAGAAGGTGATCTTTTAGAAGGAGAAGAAAAAGAAGAAATAACCTCTGATGTAGATAACGAGATAGAGGTTGTATTAAATCAGATGGAAGATTATAGAGAAGATATTGAAACTATGAGAAGAGATATGTTTTCACAAAATAATGATGAAAGTGTTGAAATACAAGATCAAAGAGAAAGAGGGACTAGTAGAAGTATCATTATTAATTTAGGACTTTTTGGGTTTATTGGAGCTTTTTTTGGTGTCTTTTCAGCTGTTTTAAAAACTCACTCAAAAAAGTTTCATAAAGTAGTATCAGTTTTAACTAAAGAAGAGGGGAAAGACAATGAGTAAAATGGATAATAACCATAGAGTAACTAGAGATGAGAGTACAACAGAACAAGGTTTTGGTGAACAGGAGATAGATTTACGAGAACTTATAGAAGTGTTACTTAAAAGAAAGTGGATTATAGCTTGTGTTGTTGGTCTATGTGTTTTAGCTTCAGGTTTATTTTCTCTTCTACAACGAGAAGAATATGTAGGAGCTGTATTAGAATATAATTTTGAAGAGATTGAAGAAAGTGAGTATCCTAGTGGAGAACCTTTCTCTAAGTCTGATATTATTTCACCTTATATTATCTCTGAAGTTACAGGTGAAATGAACTTAGAAGAACGTGGAATTCGTGCTATTGATATAACTGAAATGGCAGAAGTAAATGAATTATATTATTCAGTTGATGATGAAGATGAAGAACCAGAACCTGCTTATCAATATCAAGTTTCTTTACTTGAACATGGTGATATTGATATTCCTACTCACTTTAAGCGCCAAACTTTATCTTCTATAATCAATAATTACAAAGAAACTTATCAAAGTGAGTTTAGAGAAGAATCACCATTTCCAAGACTAACTGAACATGAAGATATTTTAGATCTTGATTATCCTATTGCTAGTAGAAATATAAGATCATATCTAGATATGTTAGAAGATCATGCAGAAGAGATGGCTGAAGAAACTGAAGACTTTCATTCAACACAACATGGTATGTCTTTTAATGATATAGCACGTCAAGTTGATATCTTAAGAGATACTCAATTTGAAGATATCTCTGCTGCTATTAGTACAAATAGTTTATCTAGAGATAGAGAAGCTGCTATTAGACACTATGAATCTATGATAAATGAACTAAAACTAGAAGAAGAGAAAAAACAAAGAGAAGCTGATTATGCATTAGAATTATTACAAGATGCTGATGAACTACGTACTGGTGAACTACCTTCTATGTTTTATAATGTTATAGAAGAACAAGACCATAGTCTAATAGAAGAGATATATGATAAGTTATATACTGATAATTTCTATCCTCAGTTAATTGAAGTATCATTAGAAGCTTCTAATGATTCTATTGATAAAAAGTATGAAATAGAAAGATTAGAAAATGAAATAAAAAGACTTGAAAGCTATGATGAGGATAATCAACATGAAGATATTGCATCTGAGGTTGAAGATGATATTAAAGTATTAATTAGTGAATTAAACAGTTTAGTGAACATACATAATGAAATTATAGAAGAATATTATGAAGAAAGAGCTAGTGAAGGTATTCAATACGCGATAGCACCTTATAGTGGTGTAGAAGGTGCTAATTTACAACTAAATGTTGCTTTAGGAGCGGTACTAGGTTTAATGATAGGGGTATTTGGTTCTTTCTTTCATGAGTTTTGGACTAGAACAAAAGAACGAGACACTATTATAGAAAATGAGCACAATATGTCAGGATAGATATCGAGCGGCTGTTGCCGCTCTTTTGTTATCCAGTTATATGTTAAGAAATAAATTCAAAAAAACCATGAATTCAAGAAGAAAAACATGAAAGAAAAAGAGAACGAATACCCATTACTAATGAGAACCTAAACCATAAAGCCAAGTGTCAAAATATTTTGACACTTGGCTTGTTCTTGGGGAAATGGAGGGTAATATATGTTTAGTGGCATTAATAACACAATAAAAAGAGATAATTACCGCTGGGTTATATGGGCTGTATGTGCTCTTGCTTTTTTAATAGTATTTTTTCATAGGTATGCTTTAGGTGTAGTTGCAGAAGATTTGGGTTCTGAATTACATTTAAGTGGTACTCAATTAGGTAATTTAATTTCTATGTATTTTTATATCTATGCTATCTTACAGATACCTGCTGGTATTTTAGCTGATACAATAGGTCCTAGAGCAATAACTGTATCTGGTATGATTATAGCGGGTATAGGGTCTTTTATATTAGGTAGCTCTACAATACCTGTAACTGCTTATCTTGGTAGATTTTTAGTTGGACTAGGAGTATCAGGGATACTTATCTGTATCTTAAAGATACAAACTCTTTGGTTTAAACCAAAAGAGTTTGCAACAGTACTTGGTTTAACTTCACTTGTAGGTAATAGTGGTGGTATATTAGCTACTACTCCTTTTTCGTTACTTGTGATGAATATAGGGTGGAGAAGTTCTTTTTATGTTATAGGAATTATTTCAATATTAATTGCTGGTTTACTATGGTTAGTAGTAAGAGATAAACCAGAAGATTTAAACTACTCATCTGTATTAGAACATACAGATGAGAATAACAATATTGATATAAAGTCAGGGTTACTTTATATCATAAAAGATAAATCTACTTGGGTTAATTTTATTATATTAGCTGGAATAATGGGAACTATCATGAGTTTTTCAGGAGGTTGGGGTGTAACTTATTTAATGCATGTATATGACATGTCTAATGATGCTGCAGCTACTCAAGTACTTATATTTACTATTGGTGTTTTAATTGGATCTCCTATTATGGGAAGAGTAGCTGATTTATTTGGTGACAGAAAAAGATTAATACAAGTGGGTTCACTTGTATTTACTGTAGTTTGGGGTTATAAAGTAATTGCTATGAATAATATACTCCCAATGTATCAATTACCTATTGTATACTTTCTAGCTGGTTTTTTTGGTATTTTTATGATGCTAACTCATGCTATTATAAAAGAAATAAACCCACCAAAGTTTTCTGGAGTTGCTATTAGTGTTATTAACATAGCACCTTTTGTAGGTACTGTGATATTAAACTTTGTAATTGGCTGGGTACTTGATTTAACCTGGCAAGGTGAGTTTGTAAATGGTGCTAGGTTATATGAACCAGAAAATTATCAATATGCATTTTTATCATATTTTATAGTTTCTTTGATCGCCTTTATTTTTAGTTTTTACATCAACGAAACTAAAAGATCGTAACTTTAAGTAGGAGTCTTTCATATATTTAGAAAGGCTCTTTTTTTGTATAAGTTTAAAGACCTTAATTATTTGGTTATAATGAATAGAAATTTCGCATATATAATTGGTAGGTGAAAGACTTGTACATTTACAAAGGTAATATTCATATTCATACAAAATATTCTGATGGAACTTCTTCAATTGAAGAAATAGCTAAAATAGCTAAAAAGAATAATTTGGATTTCATTATCATAAATGACCATAGACATCTTTTAGGTAAACAACGTGGGCTAGAAGGTTTTTATCATGATGTATTAGTACTAATTGGTTCTGAGATTAACTTATCTAAAAACCATTACCTTGCTATAGGTATAGATGAAGAGATAATGAGAAATGAAGAAAACCCACAAGAGGTAATAGATGAGGTTAATCGCCAAGGTGGTCTAGGTTTTATAGCTCATCCTTTTGAAAAAGGCTCTCCACTGATTAGTAACAACAAAACTTATCAGTGGACAGATTGGGATGTAGCTGGTTTTACTGGTATGGAAATAAGTAATTATTCTAGTCAGTGGAGAGATGGTGTTAGAACTACCTTACAAGGACTCTATGCTAATTTTATAAATGATCAAGCTTATTTTAATTTTCCAAGTAAAAAAGCATTTGATAAGTGGTTAGAGCTAACTAAAGAAAAACAAGTAGTAGGTATAGTAGGTTCTGATGCTCATGCACCAATATTATCTAAGTTCTATTTTTCTATAACTGTTCTTAGTTATAACTATCTATTTAAGTCAGCAAATAACTACCTATATTTAAAAGAACCGTTAGCAGAAGATTTTGTAACTGCTAAAAAACAAGTTCTAAATGCTCTTAAAAAAGGTAACCTTTATATCTCTCATGATAGGAAAAAACAAGGGGACGGCCTCTTGACATTTCTTAAGGATATGAGTTATAAATATATACCAGGGGATCGGGTAAAACCTGGTAACTACTCATTAATTTGCCAGTTCAAAAATAATGTACCAACTAAACTTAGGTTAAAGCTCTATAAAGATGGTATAAAAATAAAGGAATATCCGTTTCCTTTTCGTGAAAAAATTGACTTTTCATATGGAACATACCATTTAGTTATATCCCGCCCAAATGAAGATAACTGGATTATTTTGAACCCTTTTTATGTTTGGGATTAAAAATTTTTCCAAAAAAATTTTAAAAAAACGGAACAAACTTAAAAGTTAATGCGTCACAATATGTGAATGAAAATTTACCAACAAAAGAAAATGAATGTAACTTATATTATATTAACCAAAAACATTAATTTTTTGGAAGGAATTCTAGTATCAATGTAGAATACATTAACGAGACAGTCATAACATCTCCTGGTAATTAAGGGGATGTTTAATTTCTCAAAAAACTACCTAACACAACTATCTAGATCTTTGAAAATTTAATAAGGAGGTTTAAAGCATGATAAACCATTTCGCATTCAATTTGAACAGATGCAATAGTAGTTATTCATGTATCTTTTCCCTCCGACAGTTTCTGTTAGCTAGCAATGCTTTTTAATATATCGAGGGGCAGCTAGGTCCCAGTAAATAAAGTCCTTTTAAGGGGGTGGTAGTAAACTAGAGGAGAACAGAGGAAGACCTCAACCTTATAGTTTCATTTATGCCAATTGATTTTGGTCGACCAATTGAGCGAGTTAGATCGAACGACTGAAAGACCTTTGAAAAAAGGAAAAATTGAAGGAGGGAAATTATTACATGACTAAAACATTTAAAAAATCATTATCATTAATGACAGCAATCGCCATGGTATTCACTCTATTTAGTGGGGTTGCAATTGCAGATGAACAAGATGATGAAGCAAAAGTTATTAATTCAGCATACGTAGAGGTAGGAGAAACAGAAGTGAATGCTACTACTGTAGCTGAGTCAGTTTATGACAACGTTTATGTTGATTTGGTTAATGGCGAAGAGGAATCATTAACTGGAGATGCAGAAATTGAAGTAGAACTAGAAGAAGACGAAGAAAGTGAATTCTCATTAGACCTTAAAAATGAAGCAGAAAAAGGCGATGAAATTTTTGTAGCAGCTTATGAAGATTCAGACTTAAAAACTTTGATTGAAAAAGAAGAAGTGACTCTAGAAGAAACATTTACATTAAATGTTGGCACTCAATTTGAAGGTAAATTTGCCGCTCTATTTAATAATTATCTAGGTCACGCGGAAGTTGATGAAGACGGTAAAGCGGAAATAACAATTGAAGCTGGTAATGGAGATACAGAACTAGATCTTAAACTTTTTGAAAACGAAGAAGATGCAGAAAACGATGAAAACAGTATAGCTAGTACAGAAGTTACACCTAATGACGTAGATGAAGAAGAAGAAATTGAAGTTAAAATAGAAGACCAAAAAATCACACTTACAATCGTAGATGGTGAAGAAGGATCACTTCTTATGGGAACTGAAGTAGAGATTAATGAAGAACCGTATTTCACAGATGCTCAGGGAGAAGTGGAAGTTGATGAAGTTAAATATGGAGAAGAACTAAATATTGTTAGAGAAGATTTAGAAGGTTCCATTAAGATAACTGAAGGAATCTGGAAAGACGGTGAAAGTCTAGTTCGTTTAACAGAATCCGAAGATGATTCCGAAGATGTAGATCCAAAAGAAAAAGCAGACGGATACAGATCAGCAGGTAGTGACATCAGAGATTTTGACGACGAAGTAGATACAAATGAAAGATCTGAATTTGAAGTTAGGTTCCGTGAATCTGACGGAAGTAGATATCTAGGCGAAGAAGGAGAAGTTCATTTCTACGCTGTGTTTAGCGGAGACGCTTCACATATTATAGACGAAGATGAGCTTTATGACGAAGATGCCGAAAAGAAAGATATCGTTAAAGTATACGACCTAAATAACTCAGAAGATGCAGACGAATACAAAGCAAAGTACAATCAAGAATTTGATCATGAAGATGCAGAAGACAACGAGTTCTTTGTAGTAGCAGAAATTGACGATGGCGATACAGAGTTTGACATTGTTACGACTTCTCCTGGTGATGTTGAAGTAGACCTTTACAGAGGTCAAGACGAAGCTCACCACATTGATGGAGTAACTGTAGACGTAGAAGCATCCGATGAAATTAAATCTGTAGAACTAGAAATAGACGAAGTTGAAGATAGAGACGATATGGATGACGCTTATTATCAGGAAGCAGGCGAAACAATCGAACTTACTGCCACAGCTTTTGAAAACCGTAACGCTTCAGGTTGGGAAGTAGAAGGCGAAGACGTAGTATTTGAATACAGAGAAGTAGAAGACGATCAAGAATGGGACGATGACTGGAGCGAAATCGACACTAAAGAAACTGACAGTGACGGTGAAGCAGTAGTGGAATTTGAATTAACTGATGTAGATGAATATCAGTTCCGTGCAGTAGCAGACGAATGGGATGACGACGAAGAATTCGGTAGCGATGTAGATGCTGATAATTTCTACTATGACGTTATCGAAGATTTCTTAGTAATCCCTGGCGATGCTGACAATATCTCAGAAGACGAAGAAACAGAATTCCATGACATTGATGACACTTACTTTGAAGTTTACTTTGAAATCGAAGACGAATTTGGAAACACTGATTTTCAAAAAGCTCTTGACGCAACTGAAGACGAAGTAGCTGACTTCTTTGAATTTAGAGTCGAAGATCCAGAAGGAAACAGATATGACAGCACAGATGACGATGAAATTAAAGGAATTGACTTCTGCACAGAAGACGACATGTTCTATGTAGAAGTTGACTACTCAGAAATCGAAGACGAAATTGGCGAAGATGAAGCACAAGGTGAATATGAAGTAAGAGGTTCCATTGCTGGAACAACTAGAAGAGCTTATACTACAGTAATGGCAAGAGAATTCGGTGACACAACAGATATGGAAATTAGTGTTGAACCTGTAGTTTTCCATGAAGACTTTGACATTGAAGGCTCTGACTTTGATGCTGATGAAATTGTAACAATTGACCTAATCGACGCAGAAGGTATGGAAGAAGAATACGATCCAGGTGACGAAGATATCGTATTCAGCTCAAGTAACAGTTCAGTAGCTACAATCACTAGATACGATGCTGAAGTAGAAGTACACAACCAAGGTGTAACTACTATTACAGCTCGTCATTTAGAAGAAGATATCGTAGTTCAAGCTGAACTATATGTAGGTGAAGACCCAGATGCAGTAGAAGCAGTTCTTGACCTAGACGTAGATGAAAGAACTGGCGATGTTACACTTTATCTAATCGATGAAGATGGATACAGAACTTACCTTGAAGGTGACGGAGAAGATGCAGACATTTACGATGACTACGAGTACAATGTATACACTGATGCAGGTCTAGAAGTAGTAGAACAAGACGACTTTGAAGATGGATATGCAGAATTCTCCATCGAAGCTGATGCAGACGAAGTATATGAAGTAGTAGTAGTAGCAGAAGACGGTTACACAGTAACTTTCGATGCTGACTTTGCAGCAGAAGACAAAGAAGACGATAAAGATGATGAAAAGGATGAAGAAAGAATATTCATCAACATGACTATCGGCGACACTACTTACCTAACTGATGGTGAGCCAGGAACTCTAGATGCAGCTCCTGAAATCATGAACGGAAGAACTTATCTTCCATTCAGAGCTATCGGTGAAGCACTAGGAGGCTATATTGAGTGGGACGGCGCAGATCAGTCATTCACTGCTGAACTAGATGGTCAAACTGCAGTATTCTACCTAGGCGAAACTTCTTACACAGTAAACGGAGAAGAGCGTGAAATGGACGTAGCTCCTGAACTAGACGAAGATGCAGGTAGAACTCTACTTCCAGTAAGATACGTAGCAGAAGCATTTGATGCTTACGTTGACTGGGACGGAGACGCACAAGAAGTAATCATTGAAAGACTAGTTAAGTAAGCTAAGTAATACAGAGAGACCGCCAGAATGGCGGTCTCTTCTTGTATCTAATCATTTTAAAAATAGACTAACAGGATTATAGAACCAAAGGAGGTAAGAACATGAAACTTTCCATTAAAAAAAGTATTGGATTATTTCTAACTACAGCTTTAATTCTTACCATGTCAGCAGGGATAGCTCTAGCAGGAACTGATTTCAGCTATTCAGCTAGTAGTGTGAGAGATGTTGACCCTGATGACCCTGACACTGGGGACGATGGTGCCGAATTTACTGTTAGATTTAGAGAAGCTGATGGTGAAGTTTTAGAGAATGAAGATGTAGTCTTTTATGTAAGTTCTGATAGAGATACAGAAAATCTCGATATGGTTAGTGATTACGACGAGCTAGATGAAATAATTGATAACGAAGTGTGGAGAATAGAAGCAGAAACAGACGGTGACGGGGAAGTAGTATTTGAAGTATACAGTTCTATTCCAGGAGGAGCCACTATAGAAGTGGGTGACTGGGACGAAGAGGATGAAGAAATGCGTAGAACTGTAAGACGGGGTAGTCAAGATATTCACTTTGGATCAGAGGATATTACTGATCTATATTTAGAAGTAGATGAACGCTATCCTAGAGTAGGTGAAGATTTTATCTTAACTGTAGAAGCTTTTGACGGTAATTTTGAATCTGGGGAAGGTTTAGATATTGTAATAAAAGAAGAAAAAGATGACGACGATTTTGAAGAGATAGAAACTATTGAAACTGATGAAGACGGTATAGCAGAGCTGAGACTCGATCAAAGTCAACTGGGTGATTACAGGTATAAGGCTATATACGAAGGTGACGATGACGATGTAGAATCTGATACTGTAGTGGTAAATATTGATGAAGTAGGCGATATTGACAGAATAGAAGCATATCAAGACACTAAATTTGTAGAAGACGGTCAAGATGACTTTGAAGTCTTCTTTGCTCTATATGATGAATATGAAAATAAAGTTCCTGATACTGATGAAGTTGTCATTACAGTAACTGATCCTGATGGAGATACTTATGATAGAGATAACCGTGAAGTATCTTTAGCTGTTGAAGATGATGAAGATGAAGATACCTACAATATGTTTGTAGTGGAAGTAGATCAGGATAGAATTGATCTACTTGGAACATATGAAATAGAAGCCAGAGTAAGTGGTACTACTATTAGAGATTCAATAGATGTGACTGTTTCTAAATTTGGAGATGTAGATGATTTAGAACTTGAACTAAGTGAAGAGACAGCAGTGGTAGATGACGCTGATGATGACGATTACTATGGAGAAGTTTATTTAATCGATGAAGATGATCTTAAAAGAAAATATGATACTGATGATGAAGAGATCATCTTTAGTACCGACAGTTATTCTGTTGCAGGTATAGATAGAGATACCGGAGACATTACTATCCGTGGTGAAGGTGAAGCAGAGATCAGTGCATATCATAAAGAGACTGGTTTAGAAGCTACCGCTACTCTAGTAGTAGGTGATCAAGCTGAAGATATTGAAATTGAATCAAATATTGAACCAGGTTCTTTATCTGGTGAAGTTAAAATGACTTATGTAGATGAAGACGGGAGAAGAGCTCATGGAGAAGGTGGTTATGTAATCACAAGAAATGATGATGTTGAAGTTACAAATGAAGAAGACTTTGACTCAGGGCGTGCGACTTTTGATGTGGAAGTAGATAGTTTTGGTACTTATGAGCTTAGAGCTATCACTGATGAGGGTGTAAACAAGACCTTTGAAATAACTTTCAGTGAAGAAAAAGAGGAAGAGTATGACCTTACATTTATCGTAGAAGATGAAGATAAAAGCACTGTAGAAGGTGCTAAAGTTAGCATTGACGGTAATACTTATGAAACTGATATGATTGGGTATGTAGAGATTAGTAATTTAGAAGCAGGGTATCAGAGATACACTGTAGAAGCAGATGGCTATGAGACTTATAAAGGCTCTATTACCCTTTCTGATGATACAGATAAAGTAATTACACTTTCAAAAGAAGATAGTGCTTCTAGTCAGAATATTATCATGAGCTTAGATGAAAGGGGATATTTAGTAGACGGAGAAGAAAAAATATTTGAGGTGGCACCTCGTGCTATAGATGGAAGGACTTTTCTTCCCTTTAGAACTCTAGGTGAGACTATGGGAGCTTATGTAGAGTATAACCAAGCAGATCAGTCGGTAATTGCTACAAGAGACGATAGAAGAGTTGTCTTTTATCTAGGAGAAAAAACTGCTTATGTAAATGATGAAGAGTTTGTTATGGATACAAAGCCTTTTGTTGATGATGACTTAGGTAGAACTCTACTTCCTTTGAGATTTTTTGCTGATGCTTTTGATGCTTATGTAGAATATGAACAATCTAATCAACAGATAACTATTAAAGAGTAATGGAGTAAAAAATCAGGGGTATCCTAAATGATTTTTATGATAATCTTTTGGGATACCCCTAGTGTTTCTACTGTTTTTTTACGAGAAAATCAAGCAGAAAGCCCACTGCTTTAGCTGTGGGAGTATGTCAAACTAAATATATTTAAAAAATAGTAGAAAAAATGGAACTTGACAAAGTTAAGTGACGTCTAAATTTATGAAACTATATATTAGGAGTGATAACACACAAATCTTTGATAAACAAGGAGTGAAGACGTATTGAAAAGTAAACTATTTGTTATAGTAACATTAGGTTTTATAACACTAACAACCAGTACAGCTTATGCAGAGGATACTCAAGATGTTACTTTTAGAGTATTTGAAGGTAACAAAGAGCTAGAAAATGTTAATGTTGAATTAGGTGGTTATGAGAAAGAAACTAATGAAAATGGAAAAGTCGTCTTTGAAGAGATGCCTTCAGATATATATAGCTATGAAGTAGATAAAGAAGGTTATAGATCTATAACAGGTAACTTCGAAACAAGATCCGGCGAGGCGATTATTCCTATTGAATTATCACAAAGTAGTGATGATTACCAGTTAAGAGTAGGGGTAGTAGGTAATGGAAGCGTTACCGTAGATGGAGAAGAAATAGACTATGGTTGGTCAGGTGTATATAATGAAGATGAACAAGCTAACCTAGAGTTTGTACCAGGAGATGGCTGGCAAGTTGATGGGATTATAGTAAATGGTGAAAAGTTTGTTTATGATAATTTAAGGCTTTTTATGGAAAAGGATAAAGATGTTGAAGTGATTTTTGGACGTGAAACTGTTGACTATTACAGCGCTACTAGTTCACTAGAAGTAATGGATAATGAAATTTTACAAGACAAGGTAGAAGATAGAGAAGGAATAGAAATAAGGCTAGAACCTGCCACAAGTATAGAGGCAATAGAAGAAGGTGAAAGAGTACAATTCTATGTAGAAACTAGTAGAGGATCTGAAAATATATATATGAGTGATGACTTTCTAGGTGAAGATTTACCGCCTCATGAGCAGGGCGCTGAAGAGAATTATCGAGAAGAAAATATCTGGAATCTAATTGGTGAAGTTAATGAGGATGGATATGTTTCGTTTTACGTTGACAGTACTGAACCCGGTGAATTTGAGTTAAAAGTAGGATCTAGTTTTGACGGGTTAGGTGTGGCAGAATTAATTGAAGAGCCAGTTACAATAAAAGTTGATGGAGATGAGGATATAGAAAATGAACATTCAGCTAATGATCTGTTTGGTTTCTTAAGTGCGCTATTAAAATAACCGCCAAAGGCGGTTATTTTATTTAGGTGCCCACAAAGTATACCTAAAAGGTATTATGAATAGAATGTGTGAAATTAATCACTCATCTATCTTCAAAATAATCTTTTTTCTCTTTTTGATGATCAACAATTAGTTCATCTAACTGTTGACTTAACGTTAAGATCTTTTCATAAGGAGCATTTTCTATAACTAATTCATGAAGTTTGGCCCTTAATCTATTAATTTTTTCGAGACTCATGATATCACACTCCTAAATTTAATGCATTGTTCATTTTACCAAATTTTGTCGTATTAGAAAATAGAATAATTCCATTGCAGAAATTATTCTATTTTCTAAAAATTATAAACTGTGACAGTTTTGAAGTTATTAAAGTCCTAATTACGTTAGTAATGAAATTTAGAAGGGAAAATTAAATTTAAAAAGAAGATATATGTATTAGAATAATTTATAAGTAAAGGGTGATATAATGTTAAACTACAAAAAATTGATACCAGCTATGTTATTACTATTATCAGTACCCAATGTTTCTTCTGCTGAAGAAGAAATACATGTAATGGTAGAGGATGAGCTTATTGAATTTACTGATCAAAAACCATATATTGATGATTCAAATAGGACACAAGTACCTGTTAGGTATGTAAGTGAGGCTTTACAAGCTAATGTTGATTGGGATGGCTCACAAGATTTAATCTCCATTCAGCGTGGGGTAGATACTTTAGAACTAGTGGTTGGTGAAAAAGAGTATCAGTTAAACGATGATACTAAAACCATGGACACAGTACCTAAGATTTCTGATAATAATAGAACTATGGTACCGTTACGTTTCATATCTGAGGGGTTAGGGACAGAAGTAGAATGGCATTCAGATGATAATTTAGTCACTGTTTATGAAGAAAAAGAAGAAGAGAAAGAAAGTGATGAAGAAATAAGAAGAAGGTTAGAGTCAGAGCTAGAAGAATTTTACATTAGAGATGTTAACTTAGATGAGTATGATAAGATTTTAACTTTAGAAGAAACAAAAGATAAAGTATTGCATTCTTGGCAAGCACAGCAAATAGAGGTAAGCCTTGGGATGGCTGATGCTGGTGTTAACATGGCACAGAAACAACATGATGACCTAGAAGATTTGGTGGATAGTACATCTGACATATCAGATGATTTAAATTCAGAAAAGAGAAATCTTGAAGATAAGCGAGATCAATTAGAAAGAGAACTTGAGGAAGAAATAGAAAAATTAGAAGAATTAGAACAAGGATTTGCGGGTAATGGTTATGACTATGTAGTAGATGGAGACGATTTACCTTCTGATATAGATTTTGGAAGAAATGATAACAATGACGAAAATGGAACAACGACTGAAGAAGAATTTGAAGAACAATTAAATAAAGTTACCAAGATATATTTAGAGCTTCAAAAAGTTGAAATGGAGTTAAGAGCTGTTAATGGACTGATTGATGCAACTGATCGAATGGAAGAGGAAAACTTTACAGATGATATACTTTCTGAAGCTGAACAAAGCGTAATAGAAATCGAACAGCAACGAGATCTAGCCTATAAAGAGTGGGAAGAAAAGGGACAAAAGGAACTTCAATTTGCTGTTGAGAGCATGTATGTAGGTCTTTTAATGTTAGATAAACAATTAGAATCTCTAAATATTGATTATGCTAATGCTAAAAGGGATTTAGATGAAGAGATAGCAAGAAAAGAAATTGGTCTAAGTACTGGGTTAAATGTAGATACTTTAGAAATGCAAAAAAATGAAGTGAAAAATAACCTTGAAAGTGTTAAGAATGAAAGGGAAAACTTACAAAGAGAACTTAAAACATTTATAGGAATCCCAATAGATGATTCAATCTATTTAGAATCTATCGAACCTAGCATAGACAGTTTTAATGTCAATATTGATGATACTATAGATTATGCTCTTAATGATGGTGTTGAGATAAGATTAAAAGAAAAGAAGGTAGATCATGAAGAAGATAATTTAGATTGGATGGAAGAGCAACATGGTTCTAATAGTGAAGAATATGATATGAAAAGATATGAACTAGAGCAGGCTGAAATAGAAAAAGAAATGATAGAGGAGGATATAGAGAAGAAAGCATATTCAAGTTACAATAGTTTCAAAGAAGCGATGAATGATGTAGAGTTAGCAAAAGAAGCATTAGAGTTACAAAAAGAAGCAGTAAATGTTGATGAAATAAGATTTCAAAATGGTATGATTTCAGAAACTGAGTACTTGAATAGTATGACAGAACCAATCCAAACAAAAAATTTATATGAAATGGCTAGACTACAAGCATATTTAGCTAAAAGAGAACTTTTAATGTTAGATGAACATGGTATCATGGTTGATGGATTAGGGGATATGGATACACAGTCACAAGGTATAGATCAAGGAATTAATGATATGGAAAAAGAACGGTAATGGGATAAACTTTGAGCATGTTAACAAGTGTCGCTTATTTTATAAGCGACACTTGTTTGTGTGTGCCCGGCATGGGTATAAGCTATAGGGTGAAAGTCTCGGACAGCGAAGGTAGTAGTAGCTGTAGCTCAAGACAAGGGTGGTGGAGGTGACTCTATCATCTGAAGGAAGTCAGCGGCAAATTTTCGCCCCGAGGGACACAAATCTCATACACTCCAAGCAAACTGAAGAGTCTCGAATCGTGGTTAAGTCGTAGGTTGAGAATCTTATTTCACTTGAAGTTTCTTCATGTAAAGCGTATGAATGGGGTAATTCCCGGAAAGCTTATAGGCGTCTAGTTAAAAGTCCAATACTACAAAGAACCCTAGACGGAAGCCTATTAGATTGGTCTAGGGCTTGAAAGTCTTGTGTCTAGATATGAATTCTTACGTCAGATATAATCTGGAACCGCCCCCTATCTTAATTGATCCCCCTAGTTTAAGACTGGGAACTGAGGGGATTTTTTTCTTTGTTGGTAGAATAAACTATGTGATTATTAACCAATTAATAATAAAAATTTTAACTGTTTTTTCAGTTGTATTTACAGTATTAGGGCGAAAAGCCCACGATTGAAAGAGTGGGCTTTTCGCCCTAATACTGTAACGTTAGACCTATTTACATAATATTAAAAATAGGTCATAATCGTTATAAAGATTGTCGAAATACAAAATTATACAGTACCAAGGGATAATAGAAGTTTTAGAAGAGAAGACGGTAACAATTGCAGAGAAGAAAGGGTGGTATATTTGTAAATGAGAAGATACCAATACTTATCATAAAATCTACTAAATGTTGTCTTAATTAATAGTTTTATAGTTGGTAGTTTGCTATATCTTATAGAAAAAATTTAAAGGATGGTGTATAGTATTGAGAAATAAAAGTTCTATTAAATTAAAGTTGATTATTATTCCATTACTGATAACTTTTGTTGCTATAGCTGGGATAGGAGGAGTATCTTCCTATTATATTAGAGAGAGTTTATTTGAGCAGATGAGAGAAAATGGGTTCGAATTATCCCATAGGATCATTAGTCAAATGGAAGATAATGAAGAATCAATAAATGTTATCAATGACATGATCGAGGATACTATCAGAACAGCAAGTAGAAATGTCATCAGTAATCATGAAAATCTTTCAAATGAAGTAGTAAAACAGATAGCTGAAGATTCTGAATTAACAGAACTAAATGTTTTTAATGAAGATGGTGAAATAATCTATAGCTCAATTGAAGAATATGTTGGCTGGGAGCCACCAGAAGATCATGTTTTAAATGAGTTTATAGAAAGCAATGACGATGAATTAATGGAAGATATTAGACAAGACACAGAATCAGATGAATATATTAAATATGGTTACTTAATAAACCCAGAAGGTGGATTTGTACAAGCTGGTGTTTCAGCTAATCAGGTTGAAGAACTTCAAGATTCCTTTGATATTCAAAATACAGTTAATGATTTAGTAGAAGAAAATAATATTGTTTTTGCTTTATTTACATCAAAAGATCTTAAAATAGAAGCCCATAGTAATGAAGATAGAATAGGTATGGAAGTAGATGATGAAGGCTTAAAACAGGCAGCAGTTCATAAAGAACATTTTACTGATGAATATTACTATGAACCAGAAGATGTCGATGTTTATGATGTCATAGTTCCTGTTGAAATCGATGGTGAACATGTTGGTGCTTTAAATATCGGTTATTCTATGGAAGAGGTACAAGGAGCTGTATATGAAAACTTACTAAGGGTTGGTATCATAGGATTAGTTACCTTCTTAATATTAAGTTTAATATTATATAGATCATCTAACTACGTAGTAACAACCTTAGGTAAGTTACGAGATCATCTAAATAAGTTATCATCAGGCAATTTTGCAGATAACCTAACAGATAAAGAACTAACTTTAAAAGATGAACTAGGTGAAATATCAAAATCTATTGATACAATGCAAAATTCTGTTGTTGAAATGATCCGTGACATTCACTATAAATCAGAACAAGTAGCTTCATCTTCACAAGAACTATCAGCTACTAGTGAAGAATCAACACAATCAGCAAATGAAGTAGCAAAGACTATTGAGGAGATTGCAAATGGTGCTAGTACACAAGCTCAAGATACAGATGAAGGTGTAAAAGAGATTAATGATTTAGGTAATTACATACAAAAAAATCACACTGATGTTGAAAACTTAAACAATACTGCAGGTAAGGTAGATACATTAAAAGATGAAGGACTAACAATAGTTGAAGATTTAGTAAATAAAACTGAGCACCTTAATACTAGAACTACAGAGGTAAATGATATCATCTTAAATACAAAGAATAGTGCTGAACAAATTACAGAGGCAAGTGAAATGATAAAAAACATTTCTGAACAGACAAACCTACTTGCCTTAAATGCAGCTATAGAAGCTGCTAGAGCAGGTGAAGCAGGACAAGGGTTTTCTGTTGTAGCTGATGAGATTAGAAAGCTTGCTGAAGAATCCAGTAAATTTACTGAAGAGATAGACTCCATTATTAAAGATCTACTAGAAAAAAGTAACTACGCTGTAACTACTATGGAAGAGGTAAAAGAAATAGTTGATTCTGAGAAAGAAAGTGTTGAACAAACTAGTACCAAATTTAGTGGAATAAAAGATGCGATAGAACAGGTAAAAGAAGTACTCCAAGATGTAAATGACTCAGGTAAAGAGATGGAAGAAAAGAAAGATAAGATTATAAGTGTTATGGAAAACTTATCTTCTATTTCAGAAGAAAATGCTGCCGGAACAGAAGAAGCTTCTGCATCTGTTGAAGAGCAAACTGCTGCTATGGAAGATATTTCTAGAGCTAGTGATTCCCTTGCAAAGTTATCTGAAGAAATGAAAACAAGTATAGATAAATTCAAGTATGAATAATTGCTTACTAATAAAGAGCGGTTGAATTCACTTTGTGTGAGTGCAACCGCTCTTTTATCTTTTAGTTATCTTCCTTGTCAAGTCTTGCTGTTGAAATACCAAGGACACCAGGAATAGCAGGTACTTTTTTAGCAATAGCTACTATAACAGTAATAGGGGCTAAGAATAATATAGGTGAGATTGTTGGTTATTTTAGTAGTGGGAGGTTAGTCCACAATTTGAGTATCAAAGTGAGCGTCAAACTATCCCCACATAGTAAAACAACTAAGACTGTGTCATAATTCCCCCAACTAACTAAGGTAGGGGGAATTTTCATGTCACAACCTAAAAACAAATATGAAAGGCGAAGAGAAAGCTGGAAACAGCACATAGCCGAGTTCAGATCTAGCGGCATGACCACTAGAGAATGGTGCAATACACACAATTTAAGCATCACTAAACTGCGTTACTGGCTCAGAAAATACAAAGATGAAGATTTAAATAATCACAATAATACATCTGATACTCAGTGGCTTCCGCTGAAAGTTGATGATGCCAGCCAGGTAGAAAAAAAAGACACTTCCCAGATGACAGTAAAAGTTGGTCAGGCTTCCATAGAAGTAGGATCTGATTTTGATAAACAATTACTAAAAGATTTAGTCAGGACTCTTTCGGAACTATGCTAACAGAAACCAGTGTAGAAAGAGTCTACCTGGCAGTTGGTAAAACTGATTTGAGAAAGTCAATAGATGGTTTGGCAGTGTTAGTACAACAGAGCTTTGAATTAGATCCATTCTCTCCATGCCTGTTCGCTTTCTGTAATCGCAAAAAAGACAAGATTAAAATACTCTACTGGGACTCATCGGGCTTTTGGCTGTACTACCATAGATTAGAAGAAGGTAAATTCCAGTGGCCCGATGATACAACTACACAGACAGTAAGCATAAGCTACCGTCAACTACGCTGGTTACTCGACGGGTTAGCTTTAGATCAACGAGAGGCTCATAACCAAGTAACTAAGAATAAAATTTTGTAAAAATCACTGATTTCAAAGGTTTTTAGTACAAAAAGTCGAATTAAATTAGTATGACAAATCAAGAGAAAGCAATCCAACAATTACAAGATAGATGCAGTGCATTAGAGCGAGAAAATGTCAGGTTAGAGCAAGAGAATAAACTGCTCAAAGAACACTACCAGCTTAACCGACATAAACAATTTGGAAGCTCTAGTGAAGTAACTCCAGATCAGATGCAGCTTTTTAACGAAACTGAAAAAGAAGCTGATGCTTCTGTAAAAGAGCCTGAAC
>NZ_NIQC01000019.1 GCF_002216005.1 Natranaerobius trueperi | reverse complement strand
GAAAACTGCAAGTTGCAAAAAACTCAAAGCAAATAGCAAAAACTGATTATAACAGTCACTCCCACTTATTTATTTAATGAGATGGGAGTTTTTTATTAAATCAATGTGGGTGCTATTTGACGCTTACGATTCAAATCACATACATCTAAAAATAGGACAAGTCGATGAAAAAGTGTTTAAAGCCCAAGAACATTATAAAGGTACAACAAGATTGTCTAATGAAATAACAAATAGTGACAAAAAGTCTCTTTTAGAACTATTATCAGAAATATTAATCTATCATCCTTCTGGTCTTCACTTAAAAGAGATCAAAGAATATGTTTCTAAGTACTATCCCTATCGTGAATCTAGTATTTCTAGTGTTCTGTCTAAAAAAAGCTTTTTTGAAAAGGATCCACAAAGAAAAGGGTTCTGGCGTTTTAACCCAGATAAGTGGAATAGAAATCATTTAGAGCAAAATAATTTTGAAGAGGAGTATGAGTTAAAACCATTAAAACACTATTTTAATAATCTAAAAGAACATTCAATAGAAAATTCAACTAGAATTTTAAATAGTTATTTTAATGAATACTCAAAAGAAGAAATTTTAGATCTAACTTACAAAAGTTATTTTAAAACCACTTATGACCTAAGTAACACATATAGTTGTGATATTATTGATCCAGAAGATTATATTCAAGAGTCGTATTTTGCTTTAGAAAAAGCCTATGAAAATTTTGATCCTAATAGAGAAACAAGTTTTCATAATTATTTTCTTGTTTATTTGCGTCAATACTTTAGAAGATATCAAGATGCTTTTCATAATCTCATAAGGATACCTCATTATAGGATAGATGAACTAAAGAAAATAGAAAAGATATTAGATAAGGACCTACCCCTAGGTAAAGATCCTTATAACTATTTTATTGACGATAAAACATACAGGGATTATCTACTTTGGAAGTTAAACTATATTAGTTTTGATCAACTGTATGGATATAGTATTACATCTAGTCATGTAGAAGATGAACAGGATTTAAATTACTTAAATAGAATGCTAGATAATCTTTTTTATGATGGAACCTATTTAATAGGTTTAGATGAACAACAAACCAAAACATCTATAGTGCCTTTTATAAAAGATAGGGAATTTTATTATGATAATTTAACTAGAAATAAATATTATGAGACTTATGATAAGGCTTGTAATAGTGTAAATCCTGAACTTGAAGAAAATTTTGAGCTATCTTATGAAGGGTTATATGAACATGATGATTTTATCGAAGATATAGCGAATAAAGACCTAGTTAACAAATTATTTTCCTATTTAGAAAGTAAAGATGGAAATAGTAACTATAGCTCAAGTGATATATTAAAACTGCGTTACGGTTTTTATAATGATGAACCCCTGACACTTCAAGAGGTAGGAGATAAATTTGATATTACTAGAGAACGAGTTAGGCAGATAGAAGAACGCTCTTTTAATAGAGCTCTAGTATATTTTAGCATTAACCCAATAAACTAAAAGCTCTAGGCCTTTCGCCGCCAATTTTATTATAGGTTACCATGCTTAACTAAGAAAAGTTACCAAGACAATAAAATCTTAAATAAAGCTTAATTAATGGATGTCACTAAGAAAAGCCCTTAAAACATTTCAATAAGTTTTAAGGGCTTTTTTACAGTCTTAATAGTTTTGTTTTATATCAAAAACTAATTAATAATTATCTTCTACCTTCCATTCTTTCCATACCTTACCTGCTAGGTCTGTTCGGGGTTTTAAAGTCTTTTTACCAGGTTCCCAACCGGATGGGGTTACCTCTCCCGTTTTTTCTATATGTTGGTAAGCTTTTACTTGTCGAAGTAGCTCTGAAACATTTCGACCAACTTCTGGTGTCAAGATCTCCATTGCTCGAAGCTTACCTTCTGGGTTAATGAGAAAACGTCCTCGAACGTTCACACCACTTTCCTCACGGTACACGCCAAATAATCGACCTATTTCACCATTAGCGTCTGAGATCATGGGGAAAGGGATGCCACCTTCTACCATTTTAGAAAGCTCTACTTCGTGCCAAATTTTGTGGCTGAAGTTACTGTCCGTACTGACAGCTACAACTTCTACATCTAAGCTCTGCAGTTCATCATATTTAGCAGCAACTGCTGCTATTTCTGTTGGTCAGACAAATGTAAAATCTCCTGGATAAAAGCAAACAACCAACCATTTACCTTCATAATCTGATAGTTTTACTGTTTTTATTTCATCTTTTACAAGAGCTTTTCCTTCAAAATCAGGTACTTTCTTACCTACCATTATACTCATCTTACATTCCTCCTTGATATAGATATTATCTATACTATTCTAGATTTGTATAGTTGTTACCTTCATTTAAAAAGATTTATCTTAATCTATTATCATCTTTTACAGTATTAGGGATATACAATCAAATCATATGAAACGAAGAATGAAGATGGTGAAATAATCTATAGCTCAATTGAAGAATATGTTGGATGGGAGCAACCTGGAGATTATTCAGAATCTTCAGTTATCTGTTTTACTACTTCATTTGAAAGATTTTCATGATTACTGATGACATTTCTACTTGCTGTTCTCATAGCGTATTCTTAAGTCTTCGATAACATTTATTGATTCTTCATTATCCTCCATTTGACAAATATTCCTATTAGACAATTCGAACCCATTTTTTCTCATCTGGTCAAATAAACTTTCTCTAATATAGTAACTTTAGTGCCGTAGTATTAATAATTTGTATTTTATATACAAAGAATAATTTTTAAAGGAAAGGAGTAATTACATGATAAATGATATCTTTACTTTAGGTGCTTTAGCGGGAGTAATAGCTAATATACCTGTAAATCTATTTGATTTTTTCCTATATCATTTTGGGATAAATAAAATATATATCTGGCATATTTCAACATCAGTTTTTGTTGAAAAAAAGGATATAAAAACAGGAATAGGTTTATTTATTGGCTTTATTAATGATTATTCAGTAGCTGGAGTAAAGGGAGTTATCACAGCTTTTTTACTTCATTTTACAGGTAGTGAATTCTATCTATTAAAAGGGATCACAGTAGGCTTATTTTTTTGGCTCATTATTTTCGGATGTTTATTAAGATTGAAAATTGCACACCTAGACCCCGTCGAACCTATTACTAATCTTAGTCATTTAACATGGCATATACTTTTTGGAGCTTTAACATCTTGGCTAATAGTCTACTTAGGTGACATGTAAGGAGCCTTTTAACGGCCCTTTTTTTGTTTATTAACAAAAACTATGGATAACTGTGTGGATAATTCAGCTTGTTAGACGTCTAATTATAAAGTTTTTGAATAGTTATAGAATGGTGTGTTAGAAAAAGATTTTCTAGGTAAGGGGGGCTTTTATGAGAAAGGTTGTAATTTTACTATTAATTGTCTTTATTGTATTAGGCGGAGAGTCGAGTGGTCATGAAGAATTAGATACAAAAAAGGAATCAGTCTGGATAGAAGAGAAAAAATACATAAAAGAACCTGGTGAAATAATAGATAAATTACACAGACTAGGTATTGATCGAGTATATTTAAATGTAGCGGATCTACATGATAAGTATTTATTAAAAAATAATCCAGAGCTTTATAATAAGTTTATTAAATTAGCAAATAAAACTAATATAGAAGTTGAAGCTTGGGTTTTAAAAAGAAAAGAGAATAATTTAATACATGAAACAAAAAAGGTTCTAGACCTGAATAATCAGTTTGATGGTATCCATTTAGAGGTAGAACCACATATTTTAGAGAAAGTTTATGATAATGAAAAAGAGCTATTAAAGCAGTTGAGTTTTAACTTGAAAGAGGTTAGTAAAACTATAGAAGAACATGATACTAAACTTTCTTTAAATGTTAAGTTATTACCATGTTATTTAGAATATAATGTAGAAGATATTATTAATCTTGTAGATGAAGTATCACTTATGAATAAGAAAGAGTCTAGTAAAGAATTTATTAATAAAGGGAAAGAGTACTTACAGTTTTTTGATAACTATAATACTAAAGTAAATATAGGTACAGAGTTTCAACCTAATAAAAAAGGAACAGTTTATGATTTTGATAACTCACAATTAAAAAAGCGACTTATAAGAGCTGATAAAAAGTTTAGCGAATTTAATAACTATAGTGGTATGTCATATCATACTTTAGAATATTTTTATGATTGGGTAGATAAAAATAGTAATATTGAAACAGATAAAAAAAAGCTAATTTTATCCCCGAATACTAGTGAAGGGATATTAAATAATAGTACTATTGAAATAGATACACCACCTGTGATTAAAGATGGTAGAACTTATATTCCAGTACGAGGTGTATTTGACCAGTTTGGTGTAAATATTACTTGGAATAATGATAGTAAGAAAGTGATATTACTAGATGAAAATACTAAAGTTGAGTTAAAAATAGGCTCAGAACTTTCTATAGTTAATGATCAAAAAGTTACTATGGACTCATCACCTCAAATTTTAGATGGTAGAACACTGATTCCATTAAGGTTTGCTTTAGAAAATTTGGGTTTTCAAGTAGACTGGCATCCACAGAAAGAAATTATTAAAATTATAGAAACTAATTGAAAAAATCTATAAAATATAAAGGCTCCAAATTGGAGCCTTTTAATGTGTGTGCCCGGCATGGGTATAAGCTATAGGGTAAAAGTCCCGAACAGCGAAGGTAGTAGTAGCTGTAGCTCAAGACAAGGGTGGTGGAGGTGACTCTATCATCTGAAGGAAGTAAGCGGCAAATTTTCGCCCCGAGGGACACGAATCTCATACAAGGCTAGGCAACACTGGATTAGTCTGCACATCAAGACAAAGTCCTTACTACCTGGGGAGAATCTGCTGGAACGCCACAGATAAGAGGTAAGCATGGTCGAGAGGCTATGTTGAACAGCAGACGTCATAGTACTTGGTAGCTTAAGATATAAAGGAAGGACCAAACCAATTATGGAGAATCATTACCAGGCGTTCATCTGTCTCAAAGAAGCAGAAAACAAAGTTCCTACCTTGAGAAGAAAGTGGTGAATCCCACGGGGGACTTTTAAGTTAACATGTACAACTTTATAACATAGTTTTAGATGAATTAGACAAAGAACTTGAAAAACGAGGTCATAAATTCGTTCGTTATGCTGACGATTTTCACATTTATGTGAAATCAAAAGAGCAGGCGAAAGAATAATGCAGTCTATTACAACTTATATTGAGAAGAAACTGAAAACTAAAAGTAAACAACGGTGGATAGACCATGGAAGCGTAAACTACTAGGATTTAGCTTCACTCATCACAAAAAGAACCCTAAGATACGACTAGCTAGACAAATAATAAACCGTTTCAAAGCTAAAATTAAACAACTAACATCTCGCAAAGGACCGGATTAGTATGCAGAAAAGAATAGAGAAGCTAGAACCGCCGTATTCGGATCCGTATGTTCGGTGGTGTAAGAGGGACGGCGGTTAGTCACCGGCCCCTATCTTAATTAATTATGATTGATATAAATAGTTTGTTGTGTGTTACTTTCATTAAATCTTTCTGCACATTTATAAGCATCATAAATGTTCCAAATCCACACAATCGGAAATGTTATAAAACCAATTAGAATGAAGGCAAGAAAAGAATTAATAACCTGAGCTCCTATAATTAAAATTCCCTTTAAAATTTATAGATCTGTCCTAGTCCACCCCAGAAAGCGCTTAAAACAGCAGCTAACCCGGGGTTTTTTGTAGGTTGACTCAAAAATACCACTCCTTCTATTATAATATTTATAAGATAGTATTAGTTCCTTATATATATTCTTTGTTATGATTAAACTTCCTTTTAAGATATCAAGTTTTATAAAACTTTGCGATTATATATTAATTAATATGAATTTATGTAGGATTTTGTTATAAAATAAATTAAAGCCAGAAAAAATTTCTGGCTTTAATAATTTAGAATATCTGGTTAGAGATTAATCTACAACTATTCTAGTGCGTCCTCCACAGCTTCTAATATACCAGCACTGGTATCTGTTGCTCCACTTACTGTGTCAACATCTTCTGTAGAGTTTTGTTTAACAATCTCATATGGGATTTTTTCTAATGCTGGATCAGAAACTCTATCAGTTTCATTGTGTTCAATTACTTCCACTTGAGTAATCTCATCATCTGTAATATGTACTTCAACTTCTATGTTACCTCCATACCCCTGACCGACTCCAGTTAATACCTCATCACCTTCTTCCATACCTGCTACAGTTTGACCTGCTATTCTTCCAAATACCATTGTATCTGGTATTGCATTTCCTCCTAACCTATTGGTACCATGAATGTTACCTGTGACCTCTCCTGCAGCATATAACCCAGGTATAGGATCTCCTTCTTGTGAAATAATCTGAGTATCAGTGTTAATACTTACACCACCCATGGTATGGTGAACTGAAGGGTACCTAATAGATGCGTAAAAAGGTCCCTCTTCGATTTTATTGCTAAATACTTCTCTCTCAAACTCTTCATCTTCTCTAGCTTCTACAGCTTCATTAAAGTTTTCAATGGTTTCTACAAACTCTTCTTCGGGAACATCTATTTCTCTTGCTAGCTCTTCTAAAGTTTCTCCCTTTTTAACTGATCCGGCATCGATTAATTCATCTATAGACTCACCATATTCGTTCTCTTCTTCGATGATTTGGGAATCATTAATCAGATAGTAGTAACCACCTTCTTGTTCAAAAACTGCATCAGCTAAAACATCTCGTCTAGCATCTTCATGTACAAAGCGCCTACCTTGTTGATTTACGAATACAACATTTTCAATATTGATAGTTGTACTACCTTCGAGCCCACCATGTTCATTTGCAATAGGAAGAATCTGTATCTGGTCCATATTAGTTAGTTCAGCACCAATTTCTTCAGCCATAAGTATTCCTTCACCTGTTGCGCTTGGTTGATTAGAACTTGGGATATCTTCTTCTAATTCAGGATCGTACTCAGTTCTCATTTCTATATTTTTTGAAAAACCACCCGTAGCTAAGATGACACCGTCCTCTGCCATGTAGTGTATTTCATCCTCATCTTTTTCAGCAATAACACCAGTAACTTCATCGTCTTCCACAATAAGTTGTTTTGCCTTGGTCTCTAGTTCAATATCTACTCCCAATTCATTAGCTGTATCTTCTAAAACAGAAATATACCCAGTCCCTGACGGTGCTACAGGGTAATGGGTTCTTTCATGCATAGCACCAATTACTGAATCTATTTCATCTTCAAACTCTAAACCTAACTCTTCAAGCCAGTGTTTAGTATCTAATGAATTCTCTACTAAAGTCCTTACTAGTTCTTCATCACCTTGTTCGTCTCCGCCTTCGTAAGTTTGTTCAAAGTGAAAATCTACAGAGTCTTCAATACCCTGTTCTGCTTGCCTTTCTGGGTCAGCAGCATTATAAGCTCCAGCAGATATGATGGTGTTTCCACCAATGGCAGGCATTTTTTCGATAAGTACAACTTCTGCACCTTCTTCTGCTGCTGATACTGCTGCCGCCATACCAGCTCCTCCGCCACCAATTATTACAACATCACTGGTTTCTTCACTTACCTCTGTTCCATTTTCATCTGTTGGGGAAGTATCATTATCCTCTTCTTCGGGTTGACAACCCACAATAGCTAATAATGTTACTAAGCTTATTATTATGGATAAGAGACTAATTTTTTTCATTTTTAGACGCTCCTTTTTATAAAGTTTATTTTTAGTATTGGAATTATCTTTTAAAATTATAAGTCTTTAAATATTATACTTGTAACAAAATCGTTTTAAATTGTGGTTTAAATAAGTTATAGTAGAGTTAACAAGAATTTTCTGACGATTAAAATTAGTTTTGTAGTTTAAAGAAAAAAACATATAATTTAATTAAAAGCTTTAGTTCTCTATGAGAAACTAAAAAAGAAAGGTGGTGAAAGCCGTTACAGGAAGCGAACTTTTTAAATTTCTTGTAACGGCCTTTCATGTCTAAAAAGAGAAAAATTGAAACGGTTTTACTCGTTTTAGTTATCACCTTTGTCCTCTCAATGGTTGTGATAACTATTTATCGACAGGCACCTACACTTGCGGTTACTATTCGTTCATGGAGTATGGAGCCTAGTATGACAAGAGGAGATTTGGTAGCAGTTTTACCTGTTGATTGTGAAGACTTATCAAAAGGTGATAAAGTGATTTTTAGATCGCCAGAAGCAGGTATTTGTAATTGGACTCTTCATAGAATTGTATGTGATGAAAAAGAAGACGGTTTTGTAACACAAGGAGATGCAAATGAGGTAACAGATCAAGAATGTGGTATGTTTCCACCTATACAGTCTGATTGGGTTGGTGGAGTAGTTCCAACAATCAACGATAAACCAGTTAAAATTCCTTTATTAGGTTATATTCCGTTATTAATTGAAGAAAATATATACAATCCGGTATTTTTTAATTACTATCATATACCTTGTTCTTTTAGCGATGATTGTGAATCAAGACCTTTTTAGTTCCCACACTATTGACCACTATCTTTGTCGAATTTCCCAGGAAATATATCAATTTATTGTCTAATGAATGTGATTTTGTTGTTATATGTAGGAGAAAAATATTGACCCGCGCCAATATTTTCAAGTAAAATACTCATAAAATAGTAAAATTAGAGGTGATAGCTATGTCTAAACTTAAAGGAATAAAGGATTACTCTGAAAATGAATTAAGACATAAGATTAAAACTATAATTGAAAAGCATTATAGAAGGTATGGGTTTGAATCTGTAGAAACTTCAGTTTTAACTCCTATGGATGTCCTCACCTCAAAGTATGGTGGAGGAGCTGAAATATTAGAAGAAATCTATCGATTAACTGATAGAGGGGATAGAGACCTGGGCTTAAGGTTTGATTTGACTGTTCCACTTATGAAAGTGCTTAGAGAAAAAAGTGAAAGTATTCGAAAACCATTCAAACGTTATGAAATAGGGAAAGTTTTTAGAGATGGTCCTACAAAAAAGGGAAGGTTACGGGAATTCACTCAATGTGATGCTGACATTGTAGGATGTGATAAACTTTTAGCTGAAGTTGAGCTTATTAATATGGTGCTTGATATTTTTGAAGAAGTTGGGTTAAGTGTAAAAGTGAAAGTTAATAATAGAAAAATTCTTGAGGGTTACTTAACTTCTAAAGGAATAGAAGATGAAAAGATTGATGAAGTTATTTTAACAATTGATAAATTAGAAAAGTTAGAGTTTGATACTCTTGTAAAAGAACTAATTGATAAAGGATTATCTGAACAACTTGCAAAAGATACCCTTTCTGAATTAACAGATGCGTCCTATGATGATTTAAAGAGTATTGATAATCAAATAGTACAAGAAGGTTTGAGTGAATTAAGTGAAGTTACTGATTATATTAGAGCATTAGGTAGAGAAGATTATATTTTATTTACCCCAACTTTAGCTCGGGGACTAAACTTTTATGATGGGTTAGTCTATGAAGTATTTACTACAGAAGGAAATGTTACCTCAAGCATTGCAGCTGGTGGTAGATATAACAAAGGTGTAAGGGAAGTAACTAGTTCTGATAGCTCTGCAGTGGGAATTTCAATTGGATTAGATGTAGTATATGAGCTATTAAAAGATGAGACAACAACAAATAGAGATGGTGTGTTAGTCATACCTTTAGGAAAAGAATATGAAATTGATGCACTGAAAATAGCAACTACATATCGTAGTAAAGGTTATCTAGCAGAAGTAGAAAAGGTTGATAGAAGTATTGGTAAATCTTTTAAATATGCTGACCGTACAAATAAAAGATATGCCATTGTCATAGGAGAACAAGAAGTGAAAGAAAATAAGGTTACAGTAAAAGATCTTAAAACCGGTGAAGAACTTGTTGAACCTTTACCAAATAAAGAGCAGTAGGACACCCCATGATTGATATGTTCCCCTTGTGGTAGACAGTTTACTTACCATTAGGAGGAGCATATCTACTGTCTAGAGTAAAATGGCTCAGGTAACCGAAATAAACTATGGTTTTTAAAACAAGTTGTATCTAATAGATTACGGGTTAGTAGCATAAAAAAATGGCACCAACCACAATTAAATGATTGGTGCCAGATGTGTTTTTTCTATTGTATACTCGAGAGAGAGTATACAATAGAAAAAATAAGTTTTATTACATACTAAGAAAGATTGTATCTCCTGGACCAATAGGTAATCCTAACACAAACCAAATTGAAAGTAAAATGATCCAACCTAACTTAAAAGCAATAGCATACGGGATCATGGTAGCAATAATAGTCCCAATTCCAGCATGTTCATCATACTTTTTGGCAAAACCGATCACAACTGCAAAATAGGTCATTAAAGGAGCAACAATATTAGTAGCTGAATCACCAATTCTATAGGCTAGCTGTACAAATTCAGGGCTGTAATTAAGTTCCATTAACATAGGAACAAAAATTGGAGACATAATAGCCCATTTGGTGGCTGCCCCTCCCATGAAAAGGTTTATAAAACCAATTAGAATAACAAAGAGTATAATTAATGGTAATCCTGTTAGACCAATACTTTCTAAAAATTCAGCTCCATTAACAGCTAAAATTGTTCCCATATTTGACCATTCAAAGTAAGCAATAAATTGACTGATAACAAAGAATAGAGCAATGAGACCGGCCATGTCTTTCATACCTTTGCTAAGACTATTGGCTATATCATTACTACTCTTTATGTGTCCGACTTTAAAGCCATAAGCTAAGGCAGGTATAAAGAATAAAACAGCTATAATAGGAACAATTCCATTCATAAATGGTGTTCCTGCACCAATGAGTTCTCCATCAGCCCGTAGAAGGCCATTAGATGGTACAGTCAACAATAAAAGAACCGCTATAGCTATAAGAAGCCAGGTTAAAGCAGATTTTAATCCCTTGTTTTCTTCAGGAGTTGTTTGTTTCATTTCACCTTCAAACTTACCTTCATAAGTACCTAATCGAGGGGTAACTATTTTTTCTGTCACCCATGTTCCAAGTAAAACAATAAGTACGGTAGAGACAGCCATAAAGTAATAATTAGCAGTAGGAGCTATAGTATAGCTAGGATCTAAAATTTGGGCTCCTTCTGCAGTCATACCTGCTAGTAAAGGGTCTACTGACGTTACGAGCAGGTTAGCACTAAACCCTCCGGAAACTCCGGCAAATGCTGCAGCTAGTCCAGCTAAGGGGTGTCTACCTTTAGCAGCAAAAATCATTGCACCCAATGGGACCACAACTACATAACCAGCATCAGCAGCTAGGTTAGACATAATACCTGCAAAAACAATAACTGAAGTTAGGTAGCGCTCGGAAGCTCCTAGAACTAACTTTTTTAAAGCAGAATTAATTAAACCAGTTTCATCAGCAACACCTACACCTAACATAGCAACTATCACGACACCTAGGGCAGCAAAGCTGGTAAAGTTGTCTACAGCTTCACTGACGATACTTTGAAAACCTTCTCGAGAAAGAAGATTTTCCACTTCCACTAATTCTCCGGTAGCAGGATGTTCAACTGCTACATCAAGAAGACTAACAAAAAAGGATGTGAAAATTACTCCAATGGAAAGAATGAAAAAGAGCACAATAGGATGTGGTAGTCTATTACCTACCTGTTCAATGACATTAAGCATGTGATGAGTCAAACCACCTTGTTTAGAAGTAGACTTAGACATTTAATCTTGCCCTCCCTGTAAAAAAATTTGTGAAAATTGTTTGATAATGGTATACAAATGCCATTTAAAAATTCTATCACGAATTTAAAAATCCTCCCTTTTCTCTTATATTGGTAATTTTGAAAATTATAATAAAATTTTGTCAAAGTTTGTTATATTAAAGGGATACAGTGGGAAAAATAGTATCGATTTACAGGAAAATTTGTTGAAACGAAGGGGCTTTTTAGAAGGCCAGCCACTATTTATAACAGCCCTTTGAATAAGGAGAGGGCTGTTAAATGATTATAATGTATAAAAAACTCAAAGAAAAAGTTTTTTATAAACACAATTTTAATGAAGTCTATGACCAATAAAAAAAGTAGGAGCAAAGCTCCTACTTAAATATCTTTCATTAACTTAGATTACAGATATCTTTAGAATTAGGGCTCTTTTGGCTACTCACCCTTATCTAGTCAAAACTGTAACTAAACTCATGGTTAGATCCCTTTTGATCTTTTATCACCCAATGAATAGTTTTAGTATTTATATTAACTTTAATCTCATCAATATCTTTAATTTTATTACCATAACTTTTCCATACTTCTTTTGTAAACTTTGAAACCTTTTGTTCTGTAAGACTATAACCGTTAATATTAAAATTAATACTGGTTTTTTTATTACTTTCAGTTTCTGTCATTACTTTATCAAAGATAATAGAAATTTTATCTTGTTTTTTTGAGTTATTATCTCCTAAATAGTTAGTGATAGCTTGTTTAGCTAATTCATCTGCTTTATCATTATAATAGTCACCTGAATGAGCAGCTACTTTTTTGAAATCAATATTTATTAACGGTAGATATTTTTGTATGAACTTTGCATAATCTTTAGTACCTTCCTTGTTAGTCTTCCAGAAACCTTTTGCCCATTTTTCTATTCCTTCATAATCATAGTATAGTGTGATACCTTCATAATTATGTTCATACGCCCATTCAATGGCTTTTATTGCTCCAAGAAGTTCTCCTGCTACATTTCTCATCTTAGCTAAGTCAGTGTCCTTTCCTGTTCCATTAAACTCTGTAATAACAGTATTGTTTTTTAAGATAACACATCCATAGGAGTAGAGCTTTGATTTTTTACAGTAGCTTCCATCTATATAAGCTAGTACAGAGTTAGATGTTTTTAAGTTACTTTGCTTTTTGGACTCTTCACCTAGATAAGCTTTTGCTTCATCTAGTGAAGAAAACTTTTTATATTCTGCATTACTATAACCATCTATCTGTTTTTTACATTCATCCCATGAGTAGTATATACCAGTCTTACGTCCTTGTCTTACTGCATAGTAAGATTTTTTTCTTGCCAAATTAATCCCTCCAGATAACAACCCATCTATAATATTATAGATTATATTCTATAAATAATCATATTTACCTTCTATTAAATATATTAGGTCTTTTTAGATAATTTAGTGGTACATTTAGGACAGGTAATAATGATATTACCTTTTCCTTTTGGAACACGTAGGTCTTGTTTGCAATTTGGACAGTTATAATAGCGATAGTATCTAGAATTTTTTAAGCGGTTCTTTTTATTAGAGAATTTTTTTCTTATAGGACTCCAAAATTCAAGAAATTTTCTATTTTCCTGAGAACGCTTTGTTATATCTTTAGATAATATTCGATAAAACAAAATAACTATTGTTACAATATAAAGAGCTTCTAACACCGGGTTTTGTATTATTGGTGCTAATACAGAAAAAAACAATGCTAGAACAATTAGAGCTATAGATAGTTGGTCTAGACCATATCTACCTATCATAAAATTCTTTAGCCATTTCATTACAAAACTCCTTCTTTATTCAATGTTTCTATATCTTTCTATATTAGTATCATTTAAAAACTCATAAGCATCATTTATTTTCTTAAATAAGTTTGAAGCATCAGGAGAATCATTTACATCTGGGTGATATTTTTTTGCTTTTTTTCGAAATGCTTTTCTTATTTCATCTTTATTTGCATTATAGCTAATATCTAAAATGTCACAGCTTTCTTCATATTTCTTTTTAAAATCAATATTTGGGTTTGTATAAGTTTGATAGTTACTTTGACCATACCAATTATATTGTCTATCTCCTGAATATTGTTGCCATCTTTTAAACTTTTCTTCCCATTCTTTTTGTTGTTGATACTGTCTCTCTCTTCGTTCCTTTTCCTTTTTAGCATATTCTTTTCTTTTATACTCTTCTCCATATTCTATAAATGAATTAAACCGTCTGTTCTTATCATTTATCAAGTGATTAGAGAGGTCAAATAAATATTCTGTAACCATATATTTAAAATATTTTATATATGCTAACAGAATTGTACCTAATAGGGGATAGATAATAATAAATATTATAAAAAGTAATAAGTTTGGTTCTGTTAACAGAGTAAATGTAAGGGGACCTAACATTATAAGTACTAGAAAACATCCCCCAACCATTAAAAAACCAAAAAATAAACTCATAGCACTTTTTACTAATGAAACAGTGATTTCTATGAAACTTATTAATGCATCAAATAATTTAGAGATGATTTGGGTGGTGCCATATACAATTTTACCAATTGTCTTTTTTATTAGTTTCATTTATTGACTCCTAGCATAAGATTAATAAAATTACAAAGATATTGTATCACTTATAGAACCTAGGAGACAATTAATTTAATCTATAAAAGGGAGTTGATGCAAAAATTGCACTAGAAATAGCAGAAGAAAATATTAGAACTTTAGGCGTGACTAGCCATAAATGGGATGGTGAATCTTATAGTAGAAATGGTAGATGGCGGGAAGGCGTATTGTTGTGCAGTAACTTTCTCAATAAAAAAATTCATTGGTGTAAAAAGAGCTTGAAACTGTTATAAAAAAAGATCTTAAGCAGATTTTAACAAAATAAACAGGTATTTTCATATAAAACTTTGTAGATGAAGGAGGATGATGAATTACCGTTCTGATTGATTTTTATACAGGAATACAGCGAAAAGAGGAAGGTGTAAATAAAACAAAAAAGAAAACAACTTTTGAACTTGATAGTGAGCTTCACACTCAATTAAAAATCTATGCTGCTCACTAAAATAAAACAAGAAAATGGTTGATGTAATAGAAGAAGCATTAAAAGAAACATGAAAGAGTAATTATTTAAAACTGTATTTCTGCATAGAAATTGTATACGATTTCTATGCAACTGAATTGAGACATAGATAAAACTAAATGATTAAAGACCCCTTTCATTTGGTTGTATGACCATCTTTATCTAGTTACGTAGGGATTATTCCCTCCTTAAAGAGAAAAGCTAATATGTAGCAAAATGAAAGCCTGAAAAGCTAAATATATAATTACATCTAAAACGGGACACTCGAATTGTTCCGTCTTTATTTGTGTTGATTGGAATATCTGAGACTGTATTATGTATTTATAGACATATTCACAGTATCATACTAATACTGTGACAAATTTTTGTTTAAACATATATTGCAACAATTATTTATATCAATCTGTGATCATGAGTATTATATTTTCTAGTCATAAAAATCCTTTGGTAAAGGAGTTAAACCTTTTATAAAGTAACTTTTGCGTGCATAAAACATTTTCGAGTACTGTTATAAAGAAATTTTTAAAAAAGGTTATATGAAAACTGTTTAAAGTCACAATTAAAAAACCGCACTTCTTATGGGAGTGCGGTTTTTTAACTAAGAAATTATTAGTTAGTCGTAAGGTAACTAGCCTTAGTCTCCTGGTCCACTTATTTTGTACGCATCACCACTCGCGGGTCCTTCACCATCACCTTCATGTTCTACATCAAGGTCACCTGGCTTGTCAGCATCATTTATATCTATATTAATACCAGTAACACTATCATCCCAAGGGCATTCTATTTCGTCTACGTCGATATACTCTTTAAGTGCACTTTCATCCAGCTCATCTAAACTACCTTCTTCTGCATAATAAGCTGATATGGCAGATTTTATAGTTCTTATGTTGGCATCGTTTGCATTTTCTCTTGCAGTTTCAGTCTGCCCTCCCATTACCGGTACTATAATTGCAACAAGGACGCCAATAATTGCAACGACGATCAAAAGCTCTACTAGTGTAAAACCACTTTCATCTCTCTTTGCTTTCTCGATCATATAAATCAACTTTTTCATAAATTTCCCCCCCCTCAATAAATTAATTATTTCTTCACTCTAGTTATGATTAACTGAACAATTTTCTAGACACTTTTTTAAAAATTTTTTAGAAAAATTTTATATATGTTAAAAACCTACACTTTTTTGAGATACAAAAAATAGCTAGAAACATAACTTAAAAAAAAGAGTTTTCGGTTAAAAAAGTAATTAATCTGTGACAGGCAGTGATACAAACTTTTTAACACATTAATTGGAGGTGGGGTTATGATTTATGATTATGTTAGAGTGAGCTCGAAAGAGCAGAATATAGAGCGGCAGATTTAAGCACTCTAAGAATATGAGAAAGAACAAGGAATTAAAATTGATGCGATCTATACTGACAAATTTCACGGGTTTTTAGCAAGAGCCCTTGCTAAAAACCCGGGGATGCTTTTATTATCTTGTCGATTATGGATATTAAAAAAAGGACTATCAGAACAAAAGATTGGGCTTAAATACTGGGACAATTAAGCATTTATTTTGGAGGACGAATATAAGAAAATTTTACCGGGTAGTTTATACTAGGGTTCTTCATTCACTAGTCACCATATAACAACAAAAATAAAAATCGAAGGAGATAATCCTTTATCTTAAGGAAACTCCCTCGATTTCTTAAAGTAAGTATTCTTATAGGTCATATTGGAATGTTTACACCAATTAATTGACAGACTCTATATAAATGTTTCTCTTATTCTTCGTCTTCTTCGTCTTCTTCTTCTTCATCTTCATCTTCTTCTACTTCGTCTTCCTCTTCCTCTTCCTCTTCATCTTCATCATCTTCTTCTACTTCATCTTCATCTTTGTCGCCTTCTTTTTTCTCGTCCTCTAGCTCATTCTCTTCCATTTCGTTCTCTTCTACATCTTCGTCAACCGGCTCCTCGCCATCACATCCTGCTCCGATAAACGCTACAGAGATTGTCAGTAGGAAGACTGCAAATACTGATAAGATTTTTTTGTTGGTTAACAACAATACCCCTCCTTCAAAATTATGTTAGTTTAGCTAAGCGAAACTATTATAACAACTATATAAGATGTAATTGTAAACAAAATGCAAACATTTTGTAAACATTTTGTAAACAATCTATCAGGATACTAGTTGGCCACACTATACTTTTGATACACCCACTAATATATAAGTTCACCAGAAAGAAATTGTTTTGTAATACTATGACTTGGATTAATAAAGAAATCTTTTTTATCATTTACTTCAATTAACTTTCCTTTATAAAGCAAACTAACTTTTGTTGCAAGTCTTTTAGCTTGAAATACATTGTGAGTTACAATTACGATTGTAGCATTTAATTTAGTTCTATAATCTTCAATCATATCTTCAATAATTTTTACATTAGCCGGGTCTAAGTTTGAGGTAGGCTCATCAAGAAGTATTACTTCTGGTTTAAATACTAATGCCCTAGCTAATGCTACTCTTTGTGCCTCCCCACCCGACAGTTTATCAGCTCTTTTGTGTTTTAATTGTGTTAGTCCTAGTTTTTCAATTATTTCATCTACTTCGTGATCGTAACTTTGATTTCTTATTTTAAGAGGGTAGATAATGTTTTGATATACTGAACTTGTCATTAAGTAGGGTCGTTGAAATACTGTCGTCACTTTTCTTCGAATATCTAAATCAGGTAATTTATTCTTAGTATAGGTCTTATCTAAAAAATTAATTTTTCCAGTATCAGTATGTTCTATAAAATTTAATATACGAAGTAATGTACTTTTTCCTGCACCGCTTGGACCAACTAAACCTAAGATTTCACCTCTGCGAATTGTAAGGTTATCAATATCAAGAACAGTCTTATCATTATACGATTTTGAGATATGTTTAAGGTTATATACATTAGTCACTACCAATCAACTTCCTTTTTTGAAAATGAAGCATAATAAAGTTTACTATAAAAGTTATAGTTAAAAGAATTAAACCAAAACTTATAGCAAGTCCAAAATTACCTTGTCTAGTTTCTAATACAATAGCGGTTGTAAGTACCCTTGTACTACCTGCTATATTACCTCCTACCATCATGACTGCACCAACTTCTGATATAATAGCACCAAATCCTGCAATAACTGAAACTAAGACACCTAATCTAGCTTCTTTTATTATTGCCCATATTATTTGTCGATTAGTTGCACCTAATGCTCGTAATTGTAGTAATAGACTTTTATCAACACCCATTACAGCAGTCATTGTAAACCCTGCTACTAAAGGAAATGATATAAAAGACTGGGCAACAATCATAGCTTTGGTTGTGTATAACCATTCAAGTGATCCTAAAGGTCCAACATTTGAAAATAAAATAAAAACAAATAAACCTATAACTACAGGAGGAAAGCCCATTCCTGTGTATAACAATGCAACAACTAAATGTTTACCTGGAAAACTAGTTAAGCCAAGAAAAGCACCTAACGGTATTCCTATCAAAGAAGCAATTATTAGAGCAATACCTGATACCATCATTGAAACTGAAATTATATCCATAACATAAGGATCCAAATTAACCAACAATTTTATAGCTTCAAAAAAACCAGATATAATATTATCCATGTATCTATCCTCCGTTGTAAATATTAGTTAGCATCAGGGAAAAATAGTGGTTCACCATATTCATCTACCCGAAACTCTGATATTTTTTTTTGGGTATCATCTCTAGTAAAAAACTCTACTAGTTCTTTAGAAGCGTCATACTTAACATTTTCATGAGTATCAGGATCTACTGGGATAATTCCATAGGGGTTAGTAAGTAAGTCGTCCCCTTCAAAAACAATATCTAGATTTTTTAGCTTATCTTTCATAGAAAGAAAAGTTCCTCTATCTGATAAGCTATAAGCGTTCATTTCATTTGCTGCAATTAAAGTATCACCCATACCTTGTCCAAGAGAGTTATACCACTCCTTTGCTTCAACATCTAACTGAAACTTTTCCCAAAGTGCACTTTCTTTTACGTGTGTTCCTGATTTATCACCTCTTGAAGCAAAAGATGTTTCGTTTTTTTCACCTGTTTCATAAATTTCTGTTATTGTTTTTTCAAGGTTATTAGCTTCTAAAACAGCTGCAGGATCTTTAGAAGGTCCTAAGACAACAAAATCATTATACATTACAGGATAACGCTTTGTCCCGTAACCATCTTCAACAAATTCTTTTTCTAAACCTTTTGCGTGAACGAGTAATATATCAGCATCACCACTTCTACCAATTTCTAAAGCCTGACCAGTTCCAACTGCAATTACATCTACTCGATAGCCTGTTTCATCTTCAAAAATAGGTAATAACTCATCTAATAATCCAGAGTCTTCTGTACTGGTAGTAGTTGCTAGTGTTAAAACCTCTGATTCACTTTCACATCCTAATAAAGGTAAAATTAGGGTTAACCCTAGAAGAACTAATAGTGATTTCTTTAACATAATACTTCTCTCCCTTCTAATTTAAGAACTCGATATGTCTATACTAACATATCGTCAATTTAATTTCTATATTCTTATAGAAAATCCTTCTAAATAAATTTATTAAAACTTATTTAAATGATATTATATATAAGGGGTGTAAATATGCAAATTAAATTTAAGCTTTGGATAGAAAATGATGATGGTGAACTAATAATAGGTGAAGGTTTATTAAAATTGCTTTTAGCAATTAAGGAAACTGGTTCTATAAGTAAGGCTTCTAAAAAGTTAGATATGTCATATCGTACTGCCTGGGGAAAATTAAAAAAGGTTGAAGATAGACTAGATTGTAATTTAATAGAAAAGAAATCTGGTGGTGAAAGTGGTGGAGGAACTACCCTGACTCATAATGGAGAAAAACTTTTAGAAAATTATATTAACCTTTATGATAAAACAGATAACTTTGTACAAAAACAGTTTCTAGATTTGTTAGAAACTACTGACCTATGTGAGTGATAATTTAAACGAGGTGATCTATTGAGAAAAAGTCTAAAATTAATTATCATATCTTGTTTACTACTTTTATCAACTAGTTTTGTTCTAGCTGAAGAAAACTTAGATATTTATATTGACAATGAACTAGTTGAACTAGAAAAAGATCCGTATATTGATAAAAATGGTCGTGCCCTTGTACCTTTAAGATTTATTAGTGAAGAGTTAGGAGGATTGTAAGAAAGAATATAAAAAACATGTTAAAGACTATATTGATAGAATGGAAATGGTTAGTAAAATGTATGTGGGTATAAAAATTAACTAGGAGGATACTTATGAAACCAAAAGTAGCCTTTGTATGTGTTAATAATTCTTGTAGATCACAAATGGCAGAAGCGATTTCTAAATTATATGCATCTGATGTATTTTAGCCTTTCTCAGCTGGTATAGGGGCTAAGCCACAGATTAATTAAGATGCTGTTCGAGTAATTAAAGACTTATATGCTGTGGATATGAATAAAGAGCAATATCCAATATTAATTAGTGAGCTTTCTAAAGTAGATATAGCTATAAAAATGGTTGTATGTGACTTGTCCTTTTTTACGATTAAAATATGAAGAGGACTGGGGACTTTCTGATCCATCAGGTAAAGATGATAAGGAGTATATGGTAAAATTTAGCTACCATGAAAGAGGTGGTGAAAGTTCCTTTTAAAGAAGAAGGTAGCTTAGATCATAATTTACTTAGGAGTGATAATATGATAAAAAATACTACTCAAAGTGAAGAGTTAAATGATCGAAACTATAACTTTGTTGGAAAGATTACTATGACTGACCTATTAACTAAGGCAGTAGAAAGAAAGGCTTCAGATTTACATATAACTGTAGGATCTTTTCCTATGGTGAGAAAAGACGGAGTACTTACCCCCTTACAAGAAGAAAAAATGACTCCTGGTATGACTCAATTACTCGCAAAAGAACTCATGTCCAAAAAAGGGACTGATCAACTTACATCTGAAGGTGAACTTGATTTATCTTATAGTTTAGCTGGTATAGGACGTTTTAGGATCAATATATTTTTACAGCGCGGTAGTTACGGTATTTCTTGTCGCATTATATCTTCAAAGATACCTTCAATAGATGAATTAGGTCTTATCCCTTTGGTAAAGGATTTAGCAAGAGAGGATAAAGGACTTGTGATTGTTACTGGTGCTACGGGTAGTGGTAAGACTACAACCCTTGCTTCAATGGTTGAGTATATTAACCGTGAAAAAACCTCACATATAATCACACTAGAAGATCCGATTGAATACTTACATGATCATAAAAAAAGCATCATAAATCAAAGAGAAATTGGTAGTGATTGTTCTGGGTTTGCTCCAGGCTTAAGAGCAGCTTTACGCCAAGACCCGGATGTTATTTTAGTAGGGGAAATGAGAGATCTAGAAACTATTCAAACTGCTATCACTGCAGCAGAAACCGGACACTTAGTCTTGGCTACTTTACATACAGTAGATGCTCCAAAAACTATTGATAGAATTATCGATGTTTTTCCACCACATCAACAAAATCAAGTAAGGATACAATTAGCTGGCACGTTAAAGGGTATTTTAGCACAGCGATTACTCCCACGCGTAGGAGGGAATAGAGTGGCTGCTATAGAGGCGTTAGTTTCTACTCCTGGGATTAAGAACTTAATTAGAGAAGGAAAAACACATCAAATCTATTCACAAATGCAAATGGGAGCTAAATACCAAATGAAAACTATGGAGAGTGCTATAAAAGAATTAGCCCAACAGGGCTTAATCTCTAAAAAAACTATGGACGAGCATCTTCCTGCTAACAATATACTTAATTAGATGGGTCTTTAGGAAAGTTAAGTGGAGTCTTATGAGAGCTAAACCCTAGATTTATTCTAATAACATGATAGGAGACTGTAAAATGGATATATTTATTTTCTTTATTTTAGGAACTTTATTTGGAAGTTTTTACAATGTAGTAGCATTTAGCCTACTTGATAAAGGACAAGAAAATTTAAAACATATCCTTTTAGGTAGGTCTCATTGCCCAAATTGTAAAGAAAAATTAAGTGTAATAGAAATGATACCTATTGTAAGTTATATCTTGTTACTTGGAAAATGCAAAAATTGTAAGCAAAGCATCTCTTGTTATTATCTACTAGGTGAGCTAATAACTAGTGTTACGTTTGCGCTTCTTTATCATAACTTCGGTTTTAGTATAGATTTATTAATTCACTTGACCTTAGGCTCTTTACTAGTAATATCTGTCATAACAGATATTAAAAAAAGGCTTATATTAAACAAACTGTTAATTGTATTTGGTGCAATTATACTTATACTTAGAATAGTACTACATATCGCTTTAGACTTTTATCTTTTATATTATCTAGTAAGTGGTTTTGTGATGTTTTTATCACTTTTTTTAGTTATGGTTTTAAGTGGTAATAAACTAGGAGGTGGAGATGTTAAGCTCTACGGAGTTATAGCTCTGACTATAGGGGCTTTAGATGCTTTTTATAGCTTGTTTTTTGCATCTGTACTTGGATTATTGATTATGATTCCTGGTATGCTTTTAGGAAAAGTTGATAGAAAGACACAAATACCTTTTGTTCCTTTTATTTGGATTGGTGTATTACTTACTTATTACATTGATGTTTCAGCATATTTATTATAGAGCTAAATAAGGAGGCTGCTATTCTTTTTTTATGAATATGTCCTACTTTTTTTATGAATATGTCCTACAAAAATTTTTATTTTAAAGGATCAGTTGTTGTTTTTAGAAAATTGCAAAAATATATGTTATAACGAAAGGAAACAAGGACTATTTATAATAAAAAATGTATGGTATACTTATAAAAATAAGAAATATAGACAAAATTAGGGAAGGAGTGAATTAATTGTTAACTAGACTTAAATTAAGTCAAAAACTGTTTATTTTATCTGTTATAGGGATATTGATACCGATTATTGGTATATCGGCAGTTGTGATAACGAATACATTACCGGCTTTAAGGGGTTATGTTACAGATGAAATAGAGAGTCAAGTTAATATCATAAGAGAAGATATTACAGAAGTCGTAAATGAAACTATGGTACTTGTAGAGGGGTTAGCACTTTCTCAACAAGAACTAGAATATGAAAAAGAAGAGTTAAGAAACTTATATAGTAATACAATTAATAATAATGAGCATGTCATGAATATTTATGTTGGAACAGATGAAGGAGAAACAATAGTAGAACCAGAACGAGACTTAGGAGATGACTATGATCCTAGGGATAGAGCTTGGTTTCAAGGAGCTATTGAACAAGGTGAAGCCTATGTAACTGAACCCTATCAAGATGCAAGTTCAGGTGACTATACAGTAACGGTATCTTATCCATATGATAATAATGTAGTTGCGGCTGATATTACTTTAGGTTTTTTATCTAACTATGTAAGAGAAGTTAGTGAAGATTACGCAGGTTCAGTATATATCATGAATACAGAAGGGACAGTAATAGCTGAACCTGGTAATGAAGCTAATGAAGATAGATTAAATATGTTAAGAGATGGTTACATAGAAGAGACTACTTTACAAAAAGAAGAAGTATTCGAAGCGGATGATAGTTATGTAGGTAGTACTTATCTAGAGGAGTTAGATTGGGTATTATTTTATGATGTTTCTCAAGATGAAGTTTTAGGTGATGTAGAGTTTACTCAAACTGTAATTGTAACTGCTTTTGTACTAACTCTTTTAATAGCTTTTCTAATGGCTTACTTTGTAAATAAAGTAGCTGGTAAACCAATTGGTGAATTAACAAAGCTTATAAGTAGATTAGGTGATTATGATTTCACTTATAATGAAGAAGCTAATTCAAATAAGTATTTAGATAGAAATGATGAAATTGGTGATATCACAAGAGCAGTCACTAATATGAGAGAAAACATTTCAAACTTATTAAAAGGTATTGAAGAAAAAGCACAACAAGTAGCATCATCTTCACAAGAATTAAGTGCTAACAGTGAAGAAAATACAAGTGCAGCTAATGAAGTTTCAAAAGCTGTAGAAGATATTGCAAGTGGTGCTAGTAACCAAGCTGAAAGTACTGAACAAGCATCAGATAGTACTGAAAGCTTAGGTGAGATAGTTGAACAAGAACAGTCTTATGTAAGACAGTTAAATACAGCTATAGAAAATGTAACAGACTTAAAGAACCAAGGTTCAAAGGTAGTTGAAGAATTAACTAATAAAACTGAACAAAACGAGTCAGCTTCACAAAATATTGCTGAAATAATCAATGAAACTAAACAAAGTGCAGATAACATAGAAAAAGCTAGTAATACTATTAAAGAGATTGCAGAACAGACTAACTTACTTGCATTAAATGCTAGTATAGAGGCTGCAAGAGCTGGTGAAGCAGGATCTGGTTTTTCAGTAGTAGCAAATGAAATAAGAAATCTTGCTGAAAACTCAAACAAGTATTCTGATGAGATCTCTCAAATAGTAACTGACCTTATGAATAAAACTAATACAGCTGTTAGTACTGTGAAAGAAGTAAGTGAAACAACTAAAGAACAATCTCAATACGTAAAAGAAGCTGATGTTAAATTTGAAGGCATAGCTGATGGGATTGAACAGGTTAGAGAAGTTGTTGAAACTTTAAATGAAACTGGTAGTGAGATGCAAAAAAAGAAACAAGAGATTATTGATAAACTTCAAAACTTAGCAGCTATCGCACAACAAAACTCTTCAAGTACTGAAGAAATGTCTTCTTCAGTTGAAGAACAAACGGCCTCAATGGAAGAGATAGCTCGTTCTAGTGATCATTTAGCAAAGTTAGCTCAAGATATGCAAGAAGAGGTTTCTAAATTTAAATATTAAAGATATAAGCGGCTAAACCCATACTGGGATTTAGCCCCTTTTTCTATGTCTAAAAGTTTAGGACTGTTAACCTATATAAATATAGGTTATTTTTTTAACTTAAGACTTAAGGGGTACTAGAAATTAAGGTGTTTGTACCTGTAACTAGTTTCTTTTTTTTATTATTGTATAGATTACAAACAAAACAATTTTCTTAAAGTCCCTAAAATTACATTTAGTTTACGTACTTGTAGATGAAGGGGTAAAAAACAATAACGTATAGAGGAGGTGATACAGTGTGTAAAACGAAAAATATCCTTGCATTAGTTTCTCTAGTTACTTTTTTAGGTGGTAGCTCTTTAGCTTATGGATTGTCTTTTGAAGCTACTGAGAGTATCGAAGAAAGAAAACAAGAGTTACAAAAGATAAAAAAAGCACCTGAACTAATAGAGAAACGTAGTAATGCTCCTTTAGAGGACAAAATCTTTGTTCGCGGAGAATCACTAACCTTTGATGTAGCTCCTCAAATGGAAGATGGTAGGACCTTAATTCCTGTGAGAAAAGTTTCGAAAGCTCTAGGTGCTCATGTTGATTGGGTCTCAAAAGAAAACATGGTAGTTATTGAACGAGATAATACAACTATTGAAATGGTTCTAGGGAAAAAGGAAGTTTTAGTAGATGGCAAAAAAAACGAACTAGAGGTACCAGGACAAGCAATTGATGGACGTACTTTAGTTCCTTTAAGGTTTGTTAGTGAAATTTTAGGTGATAGTGTAGAGTATCACTCTGAAACTGGTGAAATTGATATTGGACTAGAAACACCTAAAAGAACTAAACCAACTGAGGTAGTAGAAAAGTACTGGAGCTCTTATAAAAACCAAGAAGACTTAGAAGACATGACATATCTCGATAGAGAAGATGAGTTAGATCTAGAAATAGATCTAGAAGAATTAACAGAAGAAGATAAACAGGTTCTTGAAAGGTTTCAACTAAAACCTATTGATTACAAAATAGAAGATGATATTTCTTATGTAAATGTAGAGTTTACTAAACCCAATTTTGAAGTAGTACTAGAAAACTACTATAAGAATGCAAAAGAAGTTTTAATTACAGAAGATAAAAGTGAAAAAGAGCTTCAAAACAAACTTGATAGTATTATGACTGAAACTATTATTAATTCAGAAAATATTAGTTACACAGAACAATTAAAACTTCGTCTACAAGAAAACGAATGGAAGATTTATGACTTCAGCTTTGAAAATATGGAGAAAAGATGGAGTGAATCAGAAGAATTATAAAATATTTTGGAGGTGTATTTAATATGTTAAAAACTTTAGCTATGTTAGCTTTAATTACAACTTTTAGTACAGGAACTGCACTTGCACAAGGACCACCGGAGCACGCAGGCCCACCTGATCATGCAGGGCCTAATAGACAGGTTGAAGAAAAGGAAGTAGAAGAAACTGAAGAAGAAAAGGAAGTAGAAAGTGAAAATGAGGAAGAAGAGAAAGAAAGTTCAAAATCTAAAGGACGCCCTGATCATGCAGGACAACCTGGTCCACCTGATCACGCTGGAGAGCAAGGACCACCAGAACATGCTAGTGTTCCGGATAAAGTAAGAGAAATGTTTGAAAATCGAGAAAAGAGACAAGGACCACCAGCTCATGCAGCTGTAACTGACTTTGTAAGAGAAGCAATTTTTGGTGAAGATCTAGAGGAAGATGAAAAAGAAATTGAAGTAGAAATTGATGATATTAAAGTTAACCAAGAAACTTTTGAAGTAGAATATGATGTTTCTAACTTTGATGGTGAAACAATTTTAGTTGTTATGAATGAAGAAAATGATGATGAAGGTGTAGTAAAACATATCTCTAGTGAAGGTACTAAAGAAATTGAAGTAAGTGATATTGATGAAATTTCTGAAGAAGATACTATTGTAGCTTCTATTTATGAAGTTTTAGAAGATGAAGATGACTTTAAAGAACTAGCTACAACTAACACTTCTGTAGAGGCTAAAACAGCTGAACTTGAGGTTAGTAATGACTGGAAAGATGTTTTAACAAATGAAGTAGTTGGTTATGACTACAGTGAATTAGACATTACAATTGAAGAAACAAATGGTGTAGATGCAGAAGATGTAACTGTAACCTCAAGTGTATATAGTAAAGACTCAGATGAAGCAGTGTTTAATGAAGAAAAAACATTTGATAGTATTTCAGAGAAAAAAGAATTAAGCTTCGATTTAAAAAGATTCACTACTCCTAATACATACTTATCTCTTTTAACAATTGAAGCTGATAACGCTGATACAATTGAAAAAGACCATGAGTTTGTTGTAGAAGAAAATACTTTTAGTGTAGATATCAAAGATGCTACTGAATCTGTAACAGTAGGTGAAGAGATAGAAATTGAAGCTACTGTTGAAAACGATGGGTATGTTGAAGGTAGACAAATTGTTGAACTTCTTGATGTAAATGACAATATTTTAGATATTGAAGTTTTCTCTGATCTTGAAGCTAATGAAAAAGAGACTGTAGTATTTTCTTTAGAAACTGATGAAGATGATAAAGGTACACATACTTTCTTAGTTTCAACTGATGATGAGACTGAAGAAGTAGAAGTTGTTGTTGAAGAAAAAGAAGATGATGAAGAATAAGACTCTAAAAGGGTTGTCCGGTTTTCGGGCAACTCTTTTTTTATGTCGAATTTCCCGGGAAATGTATCGTTTTATTTATTAATATGAGTTATTGATATTTCGACATTTAGCTCCATATAAACAGGTCTGTTATTAAAAGAAGTGTTAAAATAATTAAACAAGTTTCCCACAAAAAGTAGGGACCTAAAAAAGTCGAAAAATAACCTAGTGATTTAGAAAAGCAACTAGCTGTTTTCCAAAGGAAGGGCTCGAGAGTGTAAAATAAACGGTGTATACCTTCACTAGAAGTATGAAAGGAAACTACAAATAGTCGAAATGGAAAGAGAGAAAAACAATTAAGATCAAATTATGGCAATATAGAATTGAAGTACCAAGAGATCGTGAAGGAGAATTCGAACCTCAAACAGTGAAAAAGAATCAGAGAGACGTATCAAGTATTGATAATCAGGTATTGAGTATGTATGCAAAATCTATGCACATGTAGTCATGGGTGCCGTTCACTACAAAGTGAGACTAGATGGTTGCTATGTTTAAATATCCCGGAGAAGTCAGAAAATCAACTAAATCAAAGAGCATCTTTCCGACAGATGAATCCTTATTAAAAATGCTTTATCTTTCGACTATGGATATCAATAAAAAATGGACTATGAGAACAAAAAATTGGGCTCAAATACTGGGACAATTAAGCATTTATTTCGAAGGACGGATATAAGAAAAAATTCCTTTGGTAGTTGTAACTAGGAGTTCTTTACTCACTAGTTACCATATAACAAAAAAATGATAAATCGAGGGAGATGATACCCTTGTCTAAGGAAACTCGCTCGATTTCTCTGCATTTTATCCTGTAATTATTAATACAGCAATAGTTACAGGTGTAATATTGCATTTAACATTATTAATAGATATACAGTAGTCACGTTAAATACTCAAAATAAGTTAGCTGAAGAAAAAGACATTAATTTTGTTTTTGCGTTCAAAGATGATATTACTGAATGGGATATAAGTTCTTGGGATCTGAATACTATTGTTGCAAACCTTTTAAATAATACATTTAAAGCTGTACTTAATAATAATGATAGGTATGTTGGTCTCGAATTTAAAAATCACAATAATAATAAAATGATTATTGTTTCAAATAATGGATCCAAAATATCAAAGAAACAAAAAACAAAAATCTTTGATCAAGGATATTCAACTAAAGGGAGTGGGAGGGGTTATGGCTTACAAAAAATATAATGCAGAAATGAAAATTAATTCTAATGAATATAAAACTAAGTTTTACATCATATTTCCTTAAGGTAAAGAGGATATTCAGTATGATAAAAAAGTTATCTCAATTAGTTATTTAAAAGGTACACAGAAAAACTACCGACTTATTTTTAGTCGAAAGTTTTTCTGTTATATAGATTAGTATTAGTTAAAAATGTTACTATAGAAATAGAGAACTACGTATAGTACAACTTAATTTTATTAAAAAAATAGGATTTCATCCCACGATTGAAAGCGTGGGCTTTTCGCCCTAATACTGTAAGTAGACCAGAGTATATGGATTTTGAAGTTATTGAACTTAAGAAGTTAACTTGTTAAGAACTACGTGGATAACACTGTGAATAACTTTCACTATTTTTAAGTTATCCACTATCCACAAGGTTAAAAGTCCTCTGCTTGAAAGGGCAGAGGACTTACTACATCAAATCAATGAGCCTTCTTTAATAACTTTGTACTGGTCTTTAAGTGCTCCAATATCGGATAAAGGGTTATTATTTAATAATACAAGATCTGCAATATTACCTTCCTTTATTATTCCTCTATTTGTAATGTCTAGTAGCTCAGCTGCTTTAGAAGTAGCTGAACGTAATACTTGTGACGGGGACATACCAAGCTCATTCATTAGTTTTAATTCATTAAAATATTCTTTTGTGGGTAAGTAAGGAGCAAATAAATCAGTTCCAGCTGCTATTTTAACTCCTTTATCAAGAGCTTTTTGAAAAGTATTTTGATGTACCTTAACTACTTGGCTTGCTTTTTTTGCTGCAAACTCAGGAAGTCCACCTGCTACTCCTATGTTTGCCATCCTTTTCATAACATTTAAAGTTGGTACCATAAAAATGTCTTGTTCTTTCATTTTTTGAAGAGAATTATCATCTGCAAATATACAGTGTTCAATGGAATCTACACCAGCTGTTATTGAGTTTTCTATTCCTGTTAACCCTTGTGCATGTGATGCTACTTTTTTTCCTTGGTTATGTGCTTCTATAACGGCAGCTTCTATTTCTTTAGCTTGTAACTGCGGGGCACCTGGTTCTTCTCCATCAGTATATATACCACCAGTTGCCATTACTTTAACTAAATCTACGCCTTCCTTTAAAACCTCACGAGTTTTTCTTCTTATTTCATCTTCACCTGAAACTTCTTTTCCTAAAAACCAGCCATGACCACCTATCATCACCATGGCAGGTCCTGAACATATAATGTTTGACCCTACTGCCTTCTGTTCGTTTATTGCTTGTTTTAAACTTAATACCGTTAATCCAGGGCTACCTACATCTCGTACAGTGGTTATACCATTATATAGGCAGGACTTTGCTTGTTTTAGTGCTGTAAGTGATAAATAAGTATGGTCTTTTTTCTCTATCTTAGATTGGGGGTCACCACTTCCATCCCAAACTAAGTGTACATGAGTATCGATTAAACCCGGTACTAAGTATTTTTTAGTACCATCAATTTGTTTTGCTTCGTTATCTGAGATTGTTTTTTTAATCTTAGATATCTTTTCACCTTCGATTAATACATCCATATTTTCTTGTAGTTCATTTGAATCACCGTCAATGATATTGACTGATTTAATAAGTAGTTTTGACATTTTAATCACCTCTAGAAACCACAGGATCTTTAGGTTTAGTAAATAAAGTTACAACTACTAGTACAATTACTGCAATAGGTACAGAAATAATTACAGGGTCATAAGCAAATACACCAGAGAACTCTATAATTAAAGTAGCTATAGTACCACAAATCATAGATGAAATACCAGCTTGTTTAGTTACTCTATGTCCCCATAAAAATACTCCAAGAACAGCGGGAGTTATGCCTGCGCCATAGACTGTGTAGGCATACATTTGAGCATCTAAAATAGTTGGGAAGTATTGAGTTAAAACATATGCTAATATTCCTAGTACTACTAATAAGACTCTTGTTATAAATAGCTGTTGTTTACCGGTTGCGTTTGGATTAATATAGTTTCTATAAATATCCATAGTGATGTTAGTAGCTGAAGAAAGTAAATAAGAACTACCAGTAGTTATAATAAAAGCAGTGATAGATGCTAGTAAAAATCCGCCAATAAATGTAGGCATAATTGTAGTTGTAGCTATTAGTGCCTGACCAGGATCTATATCAGGAAAGTTAACTCTAGCAGTAAAGGCTATTACTGATACTAATGGATATATTATAAGTAGACCAATAGCCCAACCAATTGAACCTAACCTAGTTTCTTTATCTCCCTTTGAAGAAGCTAGTCGTTGATACATATTTTGATCCCCTAATAATAAGAACAGCGAAGGTAAGAAATAACCTAAAAATTCAATAATACTTAGTTCACCTAAGATACCAAAACTAGCTTCAGGTACTTCAGTTACAATATTCTCCCATCCACCTGCCTGACCTAAAGCTGATGGAACAGCGACTATTAATCCAATAACGATGATAAAAGCACTTAGTGCATCTGTAGGTGCAACTGACATTAAACCACCGATTGTTGCTAAAAAGATTATAATTACTGCTGCAATTGTAGTTCCCATATCAACTGATATTCCAGTTGTAACATTTAGTACCATTCCAAGTCCTGTGAACTGATAAGAAACAATACCTACAAAAGCTAATATTATAATTATACTAGCGATTAACTTAGCACTTGTTCCATACTTGGTTTCTAAAGCTTCTGAAACTGTATATGTTCCAAGTGCTCTAATTTTAGGAGCTATAAGAAATAAGATGCTTACACCTATTAAACTAGCAAAACCATATAGTATAGCAGGCCAGATACCATATGAATAAGCTATTGATGTATCCCCTCCTGTTACAGTACCACTACCAACCCATGTAGCCATTAAGGTACCCATCAAAACAACAGGTCCAAGAGTTCGACCTGCTAACATAAAATCCTCACTGTCACTAACCTTTTTTGAGTAATGATAACCTATACCTAACATTATCCCAAAGTAAATAATTAAAAACACTAATAAAGATGGGTTATGTGTCAGTTCCATAAAGACCACTCCAATTAAAATAGTATCTATGAAATTCTAGAAATTACTAAATTTCATACCTCCTTTCTCTTTATTCCATTACTTAATTTTACGTTAAATCGAAAGAGAAATTTGTTGCGACTTGTCGAAGCTAATAAAGAATTAAGTAAGTGTTTTCTGTTATATGGTTTTTGTCTTAATTGATATCCTAATTTTATCAATTACTCTTACAGGATTATAGACAGTCTGAAGCACGATTCTGTGAGAGGTAGAAGCTACAGCTAATTACTGTGAATACTACCTACTCATTATGAGGAGAGTTTAAATAAAAATTCTTTATAATTTTAATAAAATTTTAAAGAATTTCAGCTATCTTTAATACCTAAATGCCAATACTTTTATTAAATAATAAAAAACAAATTTTAAAAACAATAGCAAATTTTGACAAACTTTTCGCATAAAACTTGTTAACCTATTAATAGCGTGACTTAAGAACTAGTTATCACTAATACAAAGGTAGGAGGTGGTTAATTAATTGTGACCGTTGTCTTATAGTTGCAATTTGTGAAAGGAGGAACGACATGAACTATACTAGCTGTAAAAGGTTCAAGTTACTACTCATAGTAATTACTTTTATATTGTGTACTACAGGTATAACTTTTGCTGTAGATGATGGACTGACAGATGTGAGTGGTAGTTACGCTGAAAAAGAAATTGAAACATTGCACCAGGAAGATATCATTACTGGTTACGATGATGGAACCTTTAGACCAAGTAGTAGCATTACTAGAGCAGAACTTGCAGTTATTCTCTCTAGGGCACTAGAGCTTGAGGACAATTATGAGTTAGGAGCATCTTTTTATGATGTTCAAGAAGACATCTGGTATACAAAAGAGGTTGGAGCTTTAGTGGATGCTGGAATAACTACTGGTATGACAGAAACTGAGTTTGCTCCTGATAGAAATGTTACAAGGGAGCAGTTAGCTACTTTTTTCATGAGAGCTCTTGAGCTAGATGAAATAGCTGCAATAGAAGAACTAGATCCTAGTTTTTCTGATTGGGAAGAGACATCAAAATGGGCAAAAGACTATGTATCTTTAGGAGCAGAAATTGGCTTTATTGAAGGTAGTAAAAATGATGATGGTTCATTTAGTTTTAACCCTAGCTCTTATGCTAGTAGACAAGCACTAGCAAGATTAACTTATGAACTTTACTTTAATGCCGAAGATTATATAACTAAAGCATATGAAATTATTGATACTTCTTCTGTAACTGTAAAAGAGATAACTGAAGATAACAACCTTATTACAGAAGAAGATGGAAAGTATACCGTTTATGAGGATCTTAGCTTACTTAGTTATGAAAATAGTGAAGCATTAGAAGGAGCTAAGCTATTAGTTAATCATGATGATAATAAAATTGTTTCAATAGACTCTATAACTATCAATGCCTCTGATGTAAGTTTTGATGGAAATCAAGAGGTTATCCCTAAAGTTACTGTAAAAGGAGAAGATGTTATAGTATCTGATCTAACTGTAGAAGAGGAACTACTAATAGCAAAAGATATTGAAAATGATTTTGAAACGAAAAATGTTGTAGTAGAAGGTACTACTTTTGTACAGGGTGGTGGATCTGAGTCTGTAGTTTTCAATAATTCTACTTTAGAAAAAGTAGATATTGAAAAAGAAGTGGTAAATACTGAACTAAAAGAAGAAACTGAAGTTAATGCGGTAGACTTAAATGCTGATGATGTTAGTTTTAGAACTAGTAAAGATTCAACTATTACTAGTGTATCTATTAAAGGTGATAATAACACCGTATCTGGTAGTGGTAGTATTACAGAAGTATCTATTAATAAAAAAGATATTTCTGTAACAATGGATGATGCTTCTATAGAAACTGTAGTAGTGAATGAAGAAAACACAAGTATTTCAGGAAGCTCTGAGATCGAAGAACTTAAGGTTGAAGTTACTGGTGAAACGGAGCTAAACCTTGATAGTGAACCTGAAGAGATCAGTAAAGTTAAAGATGCTGAAATAATAGAAGAAGATCTAGATGAAAAAGAAGAGGAAACTACAACAGGTGGAGGAACAAGTGGAGGAACAGGAGGAAGTACAACTGATGAATATGACTTAACTTTTAACGTTTCTGATAATGAAAAAAATCCGCTAAAAGATGCAAGAATTGATTTAGAAGGTGAAGGTGATAAAGAAACTGACTATGAAGGTGAGGTTGTATTTGAAGACGTAGAAGAAGGAGAATATGACTTTGAAGTCTCAAAAGATGGGTATGGAACCGAAGAAGGTACGATTGATCTTGATGAAGATAAAACAGAGTCGATTACCTTAATAGAGGTTGTTGAAATAAAACAATTAGAAGAGGAAGAGTTCTTTGAGTCATTTAATTATGGAACTTCACAAGAAGAAGTAATTAATGGTCTACCAGATGAGGTTGAAGCAGTACTTAATAATGATACAGAGATAGATCTAAAGATAAGTGATTGGGATTGTGAAGATTACGATAGTAAAGAAACTGGTGAATATACTTTTGAAGGAAATGTTGTTAAACCTGATGGTAAGGAACATATAATAATTCCTTCAAAGTTAGAAACTGTAATAGCTACTGTATCTCTTGAAATTAAAGATTTACAGGATGTTTTAGAGGATGAAGATATTAAAAATGTTAACTTACCTGTAGATAATTTTGATGGTGACTTCACATCTAAAGTTGATGGACAAACTCTTCAAGGTTCAACTAGTCAAATTAGTCAGACGGTTATAGATGGAGATTTAACTGTTGAAGCTGATGAAGTAAATATTAAAGATTTAATAATCATGGGTGAACTAGAACTTAGGGGAGAAGATATTGAAACGGAAAATATAGAAGTTGCATCTAATAGCCCAGGGGGCTTTGTGACAGTAGATGGGGATAACATAACTTTAACTGATAGCTGGGTACAAAATGAAATACTAGTTACATCAGATGGTTCAGAGATAGTTAATAGTAGAGCATATGAAATAACTAAAAGTGATGGTAGTGAAGATAACCTATATATTAAAAAGACTGCAAGCGGAAAAGTAACTGCAGATGGTGATACTGAAATCAATTATAGTAAAGGTAGTTATGCTCATAAAGAAGGAAATGTGTATGTTGATGAAGATACTACTAGAAAGCTATATCTAGGAACAGACGAGTTTGATTATGATCTAACTTTTGATTATGATTTAACTCTTGAAGCTTACCCAAGTGTAGATGAAATTAAAAAAGGTGAAGAAACTTTAGAAGAAGAAAAATGGTATTTTGATGAAGATGAATTAACTCTTGATAGCGCTTTCTTTGGTAAAAAAAGTCATGGTGAAGAGTTACAGTTAGTTATTAAATCTCATGAAGATGATATTGAACCTGCCATTTTAGAGATCAATATACAAAAAACGGAGGAAGTTGAAGTCTTTAATGAATCTGAGTTTTTAGAAGTTCTTGAAAAAGAACAAATTGAAACTATAGAGCTTCAAGATACTAGATTTAAAGATGACTTCACTATTACTAAAGATGAACAAACAATTACAGGTAAGGGCCAAGGTGAAAGTATTATAGAAGGTGATGTAACTATTGAAGAAGATGTAGAAAAGATAGAGCTAAAAGACCTTACCATTCAAGGTGATCTAAAAGATAAAGGTATTGATACTAGTTTAGAAAATGTTGAAGTAATAAGTAGTAGCCCAGGTGGAGATGTTATCTTAGCTGGGTCCGACACAAGATTAAAAAATGTACAAATTGATGAAGTGTTAACTGCAGAAGGGGAAGGTGGCTTTACAATAATAGGTGAGGACACCATTTTAAATCATATCACCGTAGATGAGGATGTAGACCCTGAAGATTGTGTACTTTCTGTTGATGAAGGACAAGTAATAGGTAGCATATCTTGTATTGGTGGTGTTACAGAAATTGATACATCAGTTGTAGAACTTGATGTAACCAATACAGTAGGTCTTCTTAAAGAGGATAGTGAAACATTATTAATCTTTAATACTATCCCAGACGCTATAGATGATGTAAATGAATATCAAGGTGAAAGTGTTAAAGTTTATCCAGGTGAGTATGATGAAGAAGTGACTATTCACGAAGAAATAACAGTAGAGTCAACAGAAAAACATGAAGCTACAATTGAAAATACTATTGAAATTGATTCTGATAACACAATTTTAAAAGGATTTGAAGTTACTACAAATGATGATTTAGGTATTTTAATTAAAGATGAACTTGAGAACGTACAGATAGAAGATAATTATTTTTTAAATAATGATCCACAAGTTAAATCAGAATCAGAGACAACTGATCTGAAAGATATACTTGAAAGTAATAGCTTCACCCCTAAAAGCAAAGTTTCTGACAATAAAATAATACCAGATGTTATTGATTACAAGCCCATATCTAACGAATTAGAAGCTAAAATTAAAGTTGAAGATGACTAATAGAATATTGCTAGAATATTTAGTGGTACTGATAAGTGCTATTAACAAAACAAGCAGTGGTAGCAATGAAATTGAATATAGATATTGATATTCTGATTAAGGGGGTGGTGGAGAAAGCTTAAGTAGATGAAGATTTCCAAAAGTTTAAGGATCAATCAGAATAAAAACTTAAGGAGGATGATTTTTAATGAAGAAATTATCAATTATTTTAGCTTTATCCATGGCATTTGTACTTATGATGTCTGGGACAGTTGCAGCTGAAGAAGAAGAAAGTGGTATATCTAATATACTAAGAGGTACTTTTGACGTTGATGTAACTGACACAGTAAGCACAGAAGACGAGTTAAGAAAAGCAATTGAAGAAGAAGATAGTATAACTTTAGATAATGATATTACAGTTGAAGATAATATCTTAGTAATTGATGAATCTTTAACCATTGACGGAGATGGCAATACACTTGAGTTTGAAGTTGATACAGGGAGTCAGGAAGGTCTTGTAACAGTTGATGCTGACAACATCAAGCTAGAAGACCTAACAATTGATTCAAATTTAGAAAAAGGCGATTACAGTTTCCCAATCCTTATACAAGAGGATGCACAGGAATTTATAATGCATGATGTTGATGTTGATCGTGACGGAGGTTCTACTTATGCAGCGGTAAAAACAGAATATGATGGTGGTAATAATGATGGACTAACAATTGAAGATTCTAATATCACAGGAGGTCCAATTGCTTTATATGGTGATCATGATGATGTCACTATAGAGGATGTAGAAGTTAGAGATGTAGGTGATGAAGGAATTTGGACTTTTGATAGAATAGAAGATTTAACATTAAGTAGAGTAACAGTTGAAGATTATGGGGATGATTCTCAAGCGATTAAATTCATGAAAGAACACGAAAAGGTAAATAGTCATGATAACTTGCGTGAAGCTAGACAAGAACTTATTGATAGTGATGCTTCAGACATAGACGACATTTCATTTGAATTTGAAGATTATAAAGTTGAACTTGTATGGGATAATGAAGAGCATTTAAAAGAGTTTGATGTTGTAGATGCACATGATGACATGGACATCGAATTTGACGTTAAAGCAGGACGACTTGGAAATATCGGTGAAATAGAATTGAAGCATGAGTGGGAGCATGAAGAGTATGAGCATGATACTCAAGTAACAGCTGATGCTGATGATCCTAAACCAGAGCTTAACTTTGATCCAGTAACCATTGGAGAAGATGGAAAATATGAGCATACAAAAGAAAAAGAAATAGAGTTTGGAGAAGCAGGAGAATATGAACTTGAAATTTGGGCAGAAAAAGCAGAGTAATTTAATTAACTTAATAAGACAGCACAGAGGGTCCCGTTTTTGTCGGGGCCCTTCTTTTGGTTTCTAGAATAAAAGTTTAATTGTCAGCTGCTAATGTCCGCCTTTTAAGGCGGCATTTTTTATGTTTAACATTCGCCTATCTCAATACTAAATAAAATCTAGTATGCTATTTCTAAAATACTAGAATCTACCTAGCTTACCCAATATATACTAATTTTATGCAAAAAATTTAAATTTTTTGCATAAAATTGATTAACACAAAACAGAATATATCCTTAAAGGCAAAAACTATAATATGAATTGCCTTTTACTAAAAGTTACATAGGAGGAAAGCCATGACAAACTTACAAATTAGTAAAACCTTAGATCCTATGAATAGGGAGGTGATTGAAGATTATCTTTTGGATTTAAATGAAAAAGGAAAATCTTCTAAAACAATTGAAACCTACAAAAAAGTATTAGAAAAATTGCTACTTTTCTGTGATAAGCCAGTGAAAGATGTTATTCCAAAGGATGTTTTTGAATTCTTACATATGAACTATGGTGAAAAAAAGGCCACAACTTATTGCCGAAATTACTGGATCATAAAAAGCTTTACAACTTTTTGTCAGGTTGAAGGTTACACTGACAGAGTACTTATTAAAAAAAGATGGCGTTATAAAGTTCCCGAATCGCTTCCTAAAAGTCTCACCAAAAATGAACAAGCACAGCTAAAAATCAAAGCAGAGGAACTATCAGTAAGAGATCGGGCAATAAAGGAACTGTTAAAGTCATCTGGTTGCAGAAGAAAAGAACTTTTAAACTTAAATATCGAAGATGTTGACCTAGAAGATAGAGTTGCTAACGTAATAGGTAAAGGCAACAAACCTAGAGAGGTTGAATTTTCAGAAGAGTGTTCGTTTTTGCTAAAAAAATACTTAAAAACCCGCCAAGACGATAATCCTGCCCTATTTATCAGTCGATTAGGAAGAAGATTAAGTGAATCAAGGCTATACAAAATAATAAAACAACTAGGTGAATCAGCAGGATTCAAAGATAGAATTACTCCCCATATCTTTAGACACACCTACGCCACCAACGAATACTCTAAGGGAAACCAGCTGTCTAAAATTGGTAGAAAGATGGGACATGCCAATCTAAGAGCAACGACCATTTATGCTCACATTCCCACTGATGAATTAAGCTCTGACTACAACAAAAAAATGGGAGGTATATAAGATGGAAAGAACCTATGATGCGGTCAAATCTTTCTTTAACGAGAACAGGTGGTTTAGCCATGAAACAGCTAGAGTATATAGAATAGCATTAAACCAGTTCTTTAGCTATTGTAAAAAAGATTATGACAAAGTAAAACGAAAAGATATTAGAGAATGGCTCAAAGAGTTAAATGAAAAAGAACTCAAACCACGGAGTAGAAAAAACAAACTCATGGCCATTAAATCATTCTACAACTATTTATTTGAAGAGAATTTAATTGAAGTTAATCTACCGTCTACAGTAGAAGGTCCCCAAATAGATGATGATGCCTCCAAAAGTTTAAGTAGGACACAATTAAAAGAACTCATGGAGTTAGTTAAAAATAAGCCAAGAGAAAGAGCACTAGTCGATGTCATTTATTTCACAGGGGTTAGGATTAGTGAATGTTTAAATATTAGACTTGAAGATATCAAGTGGGACGTAAGACAAATATGGATTAGAAAAGGAAAGAGAAATAAAGAAAGATTTGTTTTATTTACCTCTGAATGTGAAGAAAGGCTAAAAAATCACTTGAAAAACAAAAAGGTAGATAGCCCATACTTGTTTTCTAACAGGTATAAAAAACCGCTTACCTGTCAGTGGGCACAGAAGTTTTTTAGAAAATGCTCAAAAGAGTTGGGGTATAAAGTAACACCCCATATACTAAGGCATACCTTTGCAGTACATTTAGCTGAAAAAGGTATGGAAGATGAAAAACTTCAATTACTATTAGGTCACAAAAATATTAATGACCTAAAAACTTACACTAACTTTTAGGAGGCATCTCAAATGACTAAAGACTGGGAAATCACCACAAAAGCTATAAGCTCGAAGAACCGTGAAATAGTAAATGACTACATCTCAGAGCTTTCTTCTATCAACAAAAGTAAAGAAACTATCAAACTTTATAGAAATGTCTTAAAACGAGTCTTTCTAATTAACCCAAAAGACCTTACAAAATGGAGCTCGAAAGATATTTTATACTGTATTGATAAACTATCTGAAGAAAAACAAGAAAATACAGAAAGCACTTATATTACAGTCATCTCAGCATTTTTAAAATTTTGTAAGAATGAAGAATACATAACTGACCTGAATGTAAAACCTGAATGGCGTCCCAAACTTACAGACTCGCTCCCTAGATATTTAGAGGAAAATGAACTAGTTAAAGCAAGGATTCAATCAGAAAAGGAAAAATTAAGAGATCGCTTACTTTTTGAGTTTTTTGTAAGTTCAGGGGCGAGGTGTTGTGAAGCTTACAGCTTAAATATCCAAAATCTTGATTTGAAAAAAAGAACCGCCAAAGTTATAGGAAAGGGTAAAAAAATCAGATTTATCTACTTTAATGAAGTCTCTTACATGTTATTTAAGAAGTATTTAAAAAATCGCCATCAAAGTAAAGGAGCAGTTTTTCTAAGTCAAAGTAAAAAAAGGCTTTCAACCAGGAGGATGCAAGTAATAATTAAAAATATCGGCAAAAAAGCAAATCTATCTTCTAAACTTACGCCCCACAGGCTGAGACATACCTTTGCTACTGACCTTTTAAATAAAGGGGCAGAAATGAGTTATATCGGTGACCAATTAGGTCACACCAACTTAAATGTCACAGGTGTTTATGCGAGACTACTTCTTGGAAGCATTGACGATGAATACAAAAGATGTATGGAGTGATGAAATTGTTAAAAGACAAAAACCAAAGAAAGATAGATGAGCTCGTAAGTCACTACAGAAAATCTAGAGAGGAAAGAACACTAATATTACACAAAAAGAATTTAACCTATTTTTTCAGATTTTGTAATAAAGAGTATTACGATGTAGAAAGAAAAGATATTAAAAGCTACAGACTAGCCATGAAAAACTCAGGGCTATCGCCAAGAACAATTAAAGACAGGCTAAACTCATTAAGACTATTTTATGAATATCTATATAAACAAGGCAAGACTTCAAAAAACCCTACAGAGAACATTGAAAACCCAAAGATTGATGAAACCCTTCCCTACTATTTAAGTTTTGATAAGCTGAATAAACTTCGGGAAATGGCAAAAGATAATAAAAGAGATAGTGCAGTAGTAGAAACCTTATATACTACAGGTGTTAGGTTAAGTGAACTAGTCCGCATTAAAAAAAAGGACATTAACTGGAAAAGTAAGTTTATCTTTATCCGAGATGGAAAAGGAAAAAAAGAAAGGTTTGTTAAGTTTAACACCGAGTGTTATTATCGGCTAAAGGGCTATTTAAGGGATAGAAACCCTAAAAGCGTTTATCTTTTCACCCCATACAATGGGAAAAAACCTATTAGCAAAAAGACAATCCAAGACATGTTTCATAACTACAGTGATAGGCTCGGCTTTCAAGTTAATGCAAGGACGCTACGCCATACCTTTGCTGCACATCTTGCTATACAAGGAATGCCCCTAGAATGTATTCAATTGTTACTCGGACACGATAAACGGGAAAACACCAAGGTATATACAAAGCTTTATCATGAAGCGAGAAAAGAAGTATATGATAAATACATCATTTAAAGTAAGCTAAAAAACGGCGAGACAAAAATCGCCGTTTTTTAGCGGAGGAGAAAGTTCGGTTATGAGCCGTTAACACAACAAAGAAAGTTTAATCCCATCCTGTAGAACACCTGCCATTAAGGTGATCTGCAGGATTTTTTGTTTTGGTTCGATGAAACGAGAAGTGCTATTAACAAAACAAACAGTGGTGGTAATGAAAATCAAATATAGAAAATCTGGTTCAAGGGGGTGGTGAAGAAAAAATAAGTAGATAAAAGCTTTCAAAGCTTTAACTATCAATCGAATAAAAAACTTAAGGAGGATGATTTTTAATGAAGAAGTTATCAATCATTTTACCGTTATCCATGGCATTTGTACTTATGATGTCTGGAGTAGGTTATGCAAATCCAATTTCAAATGAGTTGGAAGTAGATGTTACTGTTGAAGAAGATGTTGAGGAAATTGATTCCCAAGAAGCTCTTGAGAATGCTATTGAAAAAGATGCAAAAATTACTCTAGATGACAGTTTTACCATAGAAGATACTATTGTAATTGATGAGGATAATGTTGAAATTGATGGGAATGAAAATACATTGGAGCATGCATTCCATAAAGGTGAGATTTTTGAAATCACAGCTGATAATGTTACAGTTGAGGATGTTACTATTGTACAAACTGAGGAAGATCATGCACCATCTGAATTCAGCGTAACGGGTGAAAATGCAACGATACGAGATAATACAATCGAAAGACATGAGGACTCTACTGATGATCATGTACCTATTATGATACAAGATGTAGATGAAGTAACAATTAAAGATAATGATATAACAAAAGGTAATATTGGACTTGTTGTAGACAATCCAGCTTCTGATGACATAGTTGTTAAAGAGAATACTATTATAGAGGTAATGGATAGCGAAGGTATTTGGGCTGCAACAGAAATAGATGAAGAAAAAGATGCCATAGATGCCGCTTACGAATTAGCTAAGTCAAATACTATAGAAGATTATGATGCGGAAGGTCCTGTGAAAGTTGTAGATAAAGCTGGAAATGATCATTATAGTACTTATTTGAGAATGGATGAAGAAGTAAGTACTACAGAAGTGACTATGGATCAAGGAGATAGTAAAGATGTCACTGTTAATGCTGAAGTAATTTCACCAGAATTACTGCCAGATGAAGTAGGGTTATCTCATAACATAATAGACGAAGGAAGCGTTATAGCAGAAGTTAGCTATGATGATGAAATAGTAGTTGACGAAGGTGCTGAAGAAGTTGAAACTCAAGCGAATATAGAAGCCGCAGAAGATGAAAGTGGCGATGCCACAGTAGAATTTGAATTTGTTAACCTTAACAATTAATCTTAATAAGACAGCACAGAGGGTCCCGTTCAAACGGGGCCCTTCTTTTGTTTTCTAGAGAATAATGCTTGACCTTGAACGGCTGAAGTGATTTATAAATGTTATTGTTTAATCTCTACAATGGGTTTCTATTATAATCAATTACCCCAACTTAAGGTGTTAGTTGCTATTTTATATTTAACTGATTATAACAATAAGTGCTATCCATTAGATAGCATTTAAACATAATAATACTAACTAATAATTAGCAAATATGTAAAATACTACAAATATCCAAAAAGACCAAAACAGTACTAATGAAATTATTTGTAAATGGTTATAAAATGAAAACACAAACAAGTTAACATAATATCATTCATTGGAATACTCTTCCTGAAACTGAAACAATAACACTAAAATTACTATCACAGACAAGGGGGTGAAACCATAAAAAAATCCTACTGGTTAGTTGAAGATAGAAGAATTGATGCTACAAACAAAACTGTCATTAATGATTTTCTAGTAGAGTTAAAATCAGACGATAAGTCACCTAATACTATTGACCAATACAGGCGGAAACTGGAAAAACTTTTTATTGAAATTAATAAACCGCTAGAAGACTTAACAAAAGAAGATGTTTATAAATGGTTAAAAGGAAACTATTTCGATAAAGAACCCAAGACCCTGCAGCATACAATTTCTGTATTGTCTAGTTTCTTCAACCATTGCAGAGAAGAAGGGTGGCTAAGTCCAGAGAAAAAGTTACTCAAAAAAATCTGGAACCCTAGAATCCCTAAGAAATTGCCTATATATTATGATAGCACTCAACTCTCAAGAATCAGAATGAAACTAGACAAAATCAAACCGAGGGATAAAGCAATATTAGAACTGCTCCTTAGTTGTGGTTGGAGAAGAAGTGAACTAACTAACCTTAACCTAGAAGACATCAATTTAGATAAAAAGAGTGCCAAGATTTATAAAGGGAAAGGAAATAAACCCAGGACAGTATATTTTTCAATAAATTGTCGGATCTTCTTAAAGCAATATTTAAAAGAGAGGATAGCACGTGAAGGGGATGACGCACTGTTTTTAAATTATCGAGGTGAAAGAATTTCATCTGATGGAATTTACAAGATTTTAAAATCAATAGAAAAAAAACTAGACTTAAATTTATTAATTAGACCCCATACCTGTCGTCATAGCTTTGCGACTGAAAAGCTATCCAGGGGACTCAAGTTAAAGTTAATCTCTTATTTACTTGGTCATAATGACTTGAATACTACCATGATTTATATCCATATACTGACAGAAGACATGAAGTATGAATATGAAAAACGGATAGATTATTAAAAAGGGGCTAGTGTAAATGAAAAAAACTACGCAAGAAACAATAGATAGATTTTTTGAAGAGAATAATCAAATCTCTAGTAGCTCAACTGAAAGGGTGTACTATATTGCACTGCAACAGTTCTTTGATTATTGCCAAAAAAAATTTAATACAGTAAAGAAAGCTGATGTGAGAGATTGGGTGCTACATTTAGAGGAAGTGACAGGGTTAGAAAAGACTAGCATTAATCAAAAGATCTCAGCACTCAGATCATTTTACAGCTATTGTGATGAAGAAGACTTTGTCCCAGTAAATCCTGCTAAGACTATTAAGCTAAAGAAAATTGACTCATCAGAAGAACCTAAACATTTAACAGTAGCTCAAGTAGCTGAGCTTATGGAGATCTCTAAAGAAAGTAAACGAGAAAGATGTATTGTTCAAACACTTTATGTCACAGGAGTTAGAATAAGTGAACTATTAAATATCAGGCTCTCTGATATCTACTGGGACAGTGGTCAAATATTTATCACAAAAGCCAAAAACCATACTCAGAGATATGTATTTTTCAGTATAGATTGTAGGGAAAGATTAAAAAATTATCTGGCAAACAGAACTGTCGAAAGCTCCTATCTTTTTTGCAACAGGTGGGGCACCCCTTTATCTTCTGAATGGGTCAGGAGGTGTTTAAATAGGTACTCTGAATTCCTTGGTTATAAAATTACTCCTCACATGTTAAGACACAGTTTTGCCATGCACTTGGCTGATAAAGATCTAGAAGATTACTACCTACAAAAATTACTCGGTCATGCGAATATTAATTCCACCAAAATTTACACTGATTCTGACGAAGAAGAGGATAGAAAAGACTATGAACGGACTGAATAACTAAAGGAGGTAATACAATGACACAGATCTGGCAAGTACAAAACAACCAGGTTCCAGAAAGGGTGAGACATACAATACATGAATTCTTGAAGGAAATGAAATCTGCTGATAGAGAGTTTGAAAGTATAAAAAAATATGGACAACTATTAGAGAGATTCTTTGTTGCCACCCCCAAAGACTTTGAACACCTTACTTCTAATGATGTGATAGACTGGCTAAATAGTCTAGGTGATATAAAAGAAGCGACATTCAATCAATATTTATCCAAATTTACAATGTTCTTTAAATTTTGTGAGGATGAAGGATATATTGAAAAAGTTTTAGTTAAAAAACGCTGGCGAGCTAAAGTGCCAAAACCTGTTCCAAAGCATATTGATCCAATAAACTTAGCTAAATATAGACTTACGGTAGAGAATGAAAGTTTAAGAGATCAGGCAATTATAGAACTATTAATTTCATCGGGGGCTAGAAACAAAGAAATATGTGGTTTAGATATCAAAGATATAGACTTAGAAAATTGTAAAGCAAAAGTACTTGCAAAGGGAAACAAATTACAAACAAAGAAATTTTCTGATCAATGTCGAGTTATTCTAGAAAAATATCTAAAGGTTCATCCAGGTAATAGTTTCGCTTTATTTGTTAATAGAAATGGAAATAGAATAACCACCAATAATGTGAGAGATGTAGTAAAAAAGCATTGGAAAAAAGCAGAGCTATATGAGCGAGTGTATCCTCACAGATTTCGGCATAGTTTTGCTACCAACTTGTTAATAGAAGGAAAAGATTTATCGGCTATACGAGATGCCCTCGGACATGCCTTTGTCAGTACTACAATTATTTATACTAATTACCCATCGATAGAATTAAGAAAACTGTATAGAAAATATAAAGGTTAGAAGGGAGATAATTAAATTGCAAGTTCAAAGCAATCAAGATGTAATAGATAGATTTCTCTTTGATAACCAAAACAAACTAAGTGAGCTGACAGTCAAAGCATATAAGACAATGTTCAATCAATTTTTTTCATTTATCTCAAAAAGATTTGATGAAGTAAAACCGAATGATATAAGAGCCTGGCTTTCTCACCTTGATAGCCTAGAAAGGGGAACATCAACTAAAAGGAATAAACTATCATATCTAAAAAATTTTTATAATTACTGCTACGAAGAAGGGTTGATAGAAAGAGATCCAGCTAAAAATATATTAAAACCTAAGAAAAAACCACCTCTTCCTCAATATCTAAAAATCGACCAGTTAGAAAAGCTAAGGCAGGCCCCGAAAAACAAATTTCAAAAAGCTATGATAGAAACTTTTTATGATACTGGTGTCAGAGCTTCAGAATTTTTAAACATAAAACTACTTGATATTAACTGGGCAAATAGGGAGATTTTAATTACAAATGGGAAAGGAAAGAGGCAGCGGGTAGTATTATTTACAGAATACTGCAAGGAACTTTTAAAAGACTACCTAAATGATAGAGAAGATCATAGCCCTTATTTATTTATAAATACACTAGGAGAACCCCTCGGTTATCATATTTTAACGTATAATTTCTTAGAATTCACTGAGTTTTGTAGTTTTAAAGTAACTCCGTTAATATTAAGACATACCTTTGCATCTCACTTATTACTAAAAGGAATGCCAATTAGAGCAATACAATCTTTATTAGGGCACGAAAAAATTGAGAATACGGAGGTATACACAAGATTGCTTTAGAATGAATATCAACTTATTATAAATACATCTTTTCGTAATAGTTTGTACTATATCGTTTGAGGATGATGCAAGATAATTAATGATATTTTTAGGTGAACTAATAGCTAATGATCTTCTTAATTAATGAAACCGAAATATAAACTTAAGCCACTTATTACTCAGCGGTAGCCTTTTATAATTGCTACTGCTTAATTTTTTTACTATATAAACAACTAATTTTAACAAGTATTGTATAAAAGATCCAAATTTGTTAAAAGGAATTAGATTAGAAAATGAAGAATTTTACATATAAATAAGATCTTGGATTTAGATAGTATCATCTTACTTATATTTTACGAGCTATAAGGAGTAAAATATAAAAAGCAATTTGAATTCAAAAATCCAAGATAACATCACTTTACAAGGAGGTTCATTTTGATGGCACGGAGAGTGTTTTACAGTTTTCATTACAAACCTGATAATTGGCGAGCTGCACAGGTGAGAAATATGGGTGTTATTGAGGGAAATAAACCAGTTTCAGACAACCAATGGGAACAAATTAAGAAAAGCGGAGATCAGGCCATTGAAGATTGGATTGATGAACAACTGTATGGAAAATCATGTACTGTAGTTCTAATTGGAGAAAAAACTGCTGGTAGAAAATGGATTAAACGTGAAATCAAGAAATCATGGGAAAAGGGAAAAGGTCTATTTGGAATTTATATCCACAACCTAAAGGATTATAAAGGTGATCAATCAAAAAAAGGTAAAAATCCTTTTGAGGACTTTAATGTTGAATTTGAAGATAAAACAGTTAAGCTATCGAGCTTAGTAAAGGCTTACGATCCTCCTTATAAGAATAGCAAAAATGTTTACGACTATATTTATAATAACTTACAAGATTGGGTTGAAGAAGCAATAGAAACCAGAAATAATTATTAACAACTTTTAGCACAACAAAAGGGTGGTATCGGTATGGTTGCAACTATTAAAGAATTTGAAAAAGATTTTTTAAAAGCTATTAGGGATGGAAATGCAGCAATTTTTGCGGGAGCTGGTCTATCTAGACCATCGGGGTATTTAGATTGGAGAAGTCTTTTAAAAGAAATTGCTGACGACCTAGGGCTAGATATAGATAAAGAAGAAGATTTAATTGCAGTAGCTCAATATCATTATAATGAAAAAGGCCAAAACAGAAATAAAATCAACCAAAAAATTTTAGAAGAATTTACTAAAGAGGTTAAATCTAACGAAAATCTTGATATATTAACCCGTTTACCTATCCAAACGTATTGGACAACAAACTATGATACTTTAATTGAGGATTCAATTGAAGATAAAAACAGAAAACCTGATATTAAAATAACTCAAGAAAATTTAGCATTAAATGTTTCTGACAGAGATGCTATAATATATAAAATGCATGGTGATGTTAGAACTCCAGAAAATGCTGTTGTAACGAAGGATGATTATGAGACTTTTAATTTGAATAGACAACTATTTTCTACAAATTTACAAGGAGATTTAATATCAAAGACATTCTTATTTATAGGATTTAGCTTTGAAGATCCAAATCTCGCTTATATTCTGAGTAGAATACGTATTTTGTTAGGTGAAAACAGGCGTGATCATTATTGTTTTTTTAAAAAAGTACAACCTACAGATTACAAAAATGATGAAGATTATAAATATGACTTAATTAAGCAAGAATTAAAATGTAACGATTTAAAACGTTATTCCATAAATGCAATTCTAGTAGACGATTATTCAGAGATTACAGAAATACTCAGAGGTATTGAATTTAAAACAAAACTAAAAAACATTTTTATATCTGGAAGTGCAGAAGAATACGGTATATTTGAAAAATATGATGCAACTAACTTTATGTATAATATGTCTAAAGAATTAATAAGTCAAGATTTTAGGGTTATTTCAGGTTTTGGTATTGGAGTAGGTAGTTATATAATTAACGGGGCACTAGAAGAAATATACGATAGTAAATTTAAAAAAATAGATGATTATTTAACTTTGAAACCTTTTCCTCAAGTTTCTTCTAGTCATAAAGACTTAAAGGAACTTTGGACAGAATATCGAAAAAACTTGATTTATGAATCAGGTGTGGCTATTTTTATATTTGGAAACAAAAAAAATGATACTGGTATAATTAATGCAGCAGGAGTCTTTGAAGAGTTTGAAATAGCAAAAGAATATAATAAAATAATTATTCCAATTGGTTCTACTGGGTATGCTGCTAAAGAGATATTACAAGAGGTAAAATCTAACTTAGACAAATATTGGTATCTAAAAGATTCAATACAAATTCTTGAAAACGAAAGTAATGGTCAAAAACTAATTAACGAAATTATTAACATATTATCTCATGTTTTATCTTATAATATAGAAATAAAGTAATAGAATAGTTTTTGTTAAGTTTTATGTATACTTACTGTAGATGATTGTAATAAGCTTATTTAAGGGAAAGATGATGTTAAAGCAAAGGGAAAAACGAACCGTGGGAAATATCTTTTATCACAACAAATTGTTCTGAAGGCTAACCCCCTTCGGTCCTTGTATAGCAAGGGCTGGAGGGGGTTTTTAATATTTTCCATTACTCTTGATAGGTGCTATTAACAAAACAACAGTGGTAGCAATGAAAATTAAATATAAAAAATCTTGTTCAAGGGGGTGATGAAGAAAAAAACACACAGCAAAGTATTTAATACTTACTTAAAAATTGAAAAAGGCAAACCTATCGAAAGATAGGGACGCAAAGCCATAGGACCTTTCTTTCAAAAGAATGGTAGCCTGGCCGCCAATTAATTTAATGAAACAAAAAAATTAATTGGAGGGATATTTAAATGAAAAGGTTAAGTATAGTTTTAGCTTTATCGATGGTGTTTGTACTTATGATGTCTGGAGGAGCAATGGCAAATAATGATGACCCAATATCTAATATTTTGGAATCAGAAATTGAAGTTACAGAAGTAGATGAAGACATAGATGTGAATATTGAAAGACTAGTGGTTCATACTAGCCTTTACGAGGGATATAGCTTTGAATTCACGTTAGATAATGCAACAATATGCGAAGTCGATGATGTTAAAATAAACTTATATAGAGATGATAGTAAACTAGCTACCAATGAATTGGATAGTTGGGAAGAGTTAGACGATGAATCAGGATTATCATCACCTTTTGCTCCATTTGGAAGTTTTGATTATGAAGAAGATGGCTATTGGGAAAATACTTGGCATGATTCACGTTTTTTAGTTCCAGATGAAGGTGAAGTTATTGTTACAATTAATGATGAAGATTATGAAGAAACCATTGACGTAGACCTTGACAGTGATGCGGAAGCTTTCTTACCTGATGAAGATGATATAGAACTAGAAAGATTATCAGGTGTTAGCGATGGTTATAGTTATGAAGTAGTTTTTAATGGTTTTGATTCAAGCCATCTAGACGAATTAGATTTAAACATATACGGAGAGAATGAAAAGCTAGCAACTAATACAGCAACCGACGATTTTTTTGCGTTAGAAGAAAACGACTGGTCATCTCCTATTAGATTCCCGACAACATATGAATATGACGATGATAACTACTGGAATAATGAATGGCATGAATCAACGTTGATTTTAGCAGAAGATGCAGAGTTAATCATAGATGGTGGAGAAATAGAAGTTAAGTGGGAAGATGTACTTGAAAATGAGGATAGAATTTCATTCCCCGAAGAACCAGTTCAACTTTCATGGACCTTAGATGACTCTGTAAATGTTGATAAAGGAGACGAACTCACCTTTGATGTGGAAGCAGAAGTTGCAGAAAATGTTAACTGGGTTGATGATGTAAGGTATGTAATCGAAGTTGAGAAAGACGATATTGAAGAGAATGATTTTGATATCATAAAAATAGATGAAGTTGAAGATCTTGAGGGTATAATGGAAACATTTGATTATGAAGATGGTAAAGCGACAGGTAACTGGGGACCAGATGGATTTACTTTAGAAGAGACCAAAAAAACAGAGTTTAAAGTTGAATTTAATGAAAAAGGTACTTATGATCTTACTGTTTATGCAATACAAGTTGAATAAAAGATAAGACAGCACAGAGGGTCCCGTTCAAACGGGGCCCTTCTTTGTTTGCCCTACATGAACGGTAGCTAGGCGGTGAAAGTCCGCTACAGGCTTGGTGGTAGGAACTGTTAGCAGATGGCAAGGGCGTCCATCGTGAGGTGGAGTCTGAAGGAAGCCTAATGCAAAATCTCGGTCTGACGAACAGAAACCACATACAAGGCATATGTGGGGTGGATAAGTGTGCATAACAAAACAAAATCCACTACCACCCGAACTCTACGGTGTAAATGTGGCAGATACATGAGAGGAAAGTTACCGTTCTTAACAGGGGAGGTCTTACGGGGGTTGCCGACAAGAGGTTTTAACCAACAACCCACAGCGACAAATCGTGCAGTGATGCACGGTTGAACCGTAAGAAGTCAGCAGAGGTCATAGTACCGGAGACGGGAAGGACCGAACAATGGTAGTCTTTTAAACTAGAGAGAAGGTGAGATAGTGCAAAGAGAGCAGAAAACTGTGAAAACAGGCTTCCCTTGCGAGGGTATGGCAGAACCAGAGAGTACCAAGGGAGCGCGGAGTACTAGCTCACTGGAACCTAGTGAGAAAGACAGTGCAGAAAGCTTACTTGATAAATTAATGCATACAGGGAATTTAAATGAAGCCTACAAAAGAGTAAAGCAAAACAGAGGAGCGGCAGGCGTTGACGGGATGACAGTCGATGAGCTAATGCCATACTTAAAAGAAAATAAGGACGCAGTAAGCGTCAAATAGCACCCACATTTCGAGGATGTCCTGAATTTTGTGTAAATGGTATCTCTCTTAATAAATTTACTTACTAGTTTCATCCCTATTTTCTCGATCAAGATTAGATTTATACCTCAATACGGTAATTCTGGTTTGAGTCGATCTTCGAAATGGATGGCGAGCTGTGAGATACAACTCTTCCAATTAAAAACTGGTTGATTCCATTTCTTAGTGATATCCATA